>JBLUOL010000027.1:0-39975 GCA_048065775.1 Pseudomonas sp. GW6 | reverse complement strand
CTGCGCGGCAGCCACCTGCTGCTGCCGGGCTGGCGCCTGCCGGTGGCGCATGCCTTCAGCTTTATGCACGCGGCCGATGGGCGCCCGGTATTCGTCTTCCCCTGGGAGGGCGCGACGGTGATCGGCACCACCGATCTGGATCATGCGGGCGATCTGGATGCCGAGGCGGCCATCAGCATGGAGGAGGTCGATTACCTGCTGGCCGCCTGCGCCCAGCAGTTCCCGACCGCCCAGGTGAGCCGCGCCGATGTGCTGTCGACCTGGGCGGGCGTGCGCCCGGTGGTGGGCAATGGCAGCACCGGGTTGAAACCCTCGGACGAAAAGCGTGAGCACGCCCTGTGGGTCGAGCCGGGCAGCGTGACCCTGGCCGGTGGCAAGCTGACCACCTTCCGCCTGCTGGCGCTGGAGGTGCTGCGTGCCTGCGCCATATTCGTCGGCAAGCCGGTGGATGATCAGGGCGGCGCGGTCTTCGCTTCGAATACGCCGACACCGATGCCGGCGTTGAGCCCGGCGCAGCAACGTCGTCTGGCTGGGCGCCATGGTCGCCAGTTGGGCGAGGTGCTGCGCCTGATCGACGAGGTGGGCAGCGATTGCGTCGCGGGTACTGCCACCTTCTGGGCCGAACTGGCCTGGGCCGCCGAGGGCGAGCTGGTGTTGCACCTGGACGACCTGCTGCTACGCCGCACGCGCCTGGGCCTGCTGCTGGCAGGCGGCGGCCGCGCTGAACTGCCGCGTATCCGCGCGCTATGCCAGCCGCGCCTGGGTTGGAATGATGCGCGCTGGCAGCAGGAAGTGGCGGATTACCTGGCGTTGTGGCAACGCTGTTACAGCCTGCCGGATATTGAATGATGACGCTGCCTGCTGTCCGTAGGAGCGAGCTCTGCTCGCGAAGCTTTTGCGCCATCCCCGTTCGCGAGCAGAGCTCGCTCCTACAGCAATACCGTGCATTCCAAGCAGAGGTCACACCTTGAGCGAACCAAGCTACCTGCTGAGCATCGACAACGGCACCCAGAGCGTGCGCGCGCTGCTGTTCGATACCAACGGCAACCTGCTCGCCAAGGGCAAGGTCGAGCTAGACCCCTATTTCTCAAGCCAGCCCGGCTGGGCCGAGCAGGACCCGGAATACTACTGGGCCAGCCTCGGCGAGGCCTGCCGGCTGCTGTGGCAGCAGGTGGACATCGACCGCAGTCTGATCCGCGGCGTTGCTGTTACCACCCAGCGCGGCAGCATCATTCACGTCGATGAGCAGGGCGCGCCGCTGCGCCCGGCAATTCTCTGGCTCGACCAGCGTCGTGCTGATGTGGCGGGGCGTATCCAAGGTCTGTGGGGCTGGCTATTCAAGCTGGTGCGCGCGGAGGAGGCGGTCGATCATTTCCGTGGCCAGGCCGAGGTCAACTGGGTCGCCCAGCATCAGCCGGACATTGCGGCCCGCACGCACAAGTTGCTGTTGCTGTCGGGGTTTCTCACCCATCGCCTGTGCGGCCGCTTCGTCGATTCCACCAGCAGCTGCGTGGCCTACCTGCCGTTCGACTACAAGCGCCTGCGCTGGGCTGCGCCCGGTGACTGGAAATGGCAGGCGCTGAAGGTACGCCGTGAGCAACTGCCCGAGCTGTTCAAGCCGGGTGAGCGACTGGGCCAGATCAGCGCCGAGGCCAGCCGCCAGACCGGTATTCCGGAAGGCCTGCCGCTGATCGCTGCTGGGGCCGACAAGGCCTGCGAGGTACTGGGTTCTGGTGCGCTGGAGCCCAGTACGGCGTGCCTCTCGTACGGCACCACCGCGACCATCAACACCACGCGCAGCCGTTACCTGGAAACCATCCCGCTGATCCCGCCCTATCCGGCGGCGCTGCCGGATCACTTCAACACCGAGGTGATGATCTACCGTGGCTTCTGGATGGTCAGCTGGTTCAAGCGCGAGTTCGGCCTGCGCGAGATGCAGCGCGCCGAGGCGCTGGGTGTGCCACCCGAGGCGCTGTTCGACGAGCTGGTCAACGCCGTGCCGCCCGGCTCCATGGGCCTGATGCTGCAGCCGTACTGGACGCCTGGCATCCGTGAGCCGGGGCTGGAGGCCAAGGGTTCGATCATCGGTTTTGGCGATGTACACACCCGCGCGCATCTGTATCGGGCGATTCTGGAGGGGTTGGCCTACGCCCTGCGCCAGGGCAAGGAGCGTATCGAAAAACGCTCTGGCACCCGTATAGAGCGCCTGCGCGTGTCCGGTGGCGGTTCGCAGAGCGATGCGGCGATGCAACTGACGGCCGATATCTTCGGCTTGCCGGCCGAGCGCCCGCACCTGTACGAGACCAGCGGCCTGGGCGCGGCGATCAACTGTGCGGTAGGCCTTGGGTTGCACCCTGATTACCCGAGCGCCATCGCCGCGATGACTCGGGTTGGCCAGGTGTTCCAGCCGAACCAGGAGGCCCAGCGCGTTTACCAGCAGCTCTACGGGCAGGTCTATCAGCGCATGTACCGTCAGCTCAAACCGCTGTACCAGCGCATTCGCAAGATCACCGGTTATCCGGCGTGAGGTGATTAGAAAGGGGATTTGTGGGAGGGGCTTCAGCCGCGACCTTGGTGTTACTCGGTCGCGGCTAAAGCCCCTCCTACAGAAACAAGTCGCCCTCCTAGTCGGAGGGCGATTGGTACGTGTCAGGCGACATCCACCAGCACGATCTCGCTGTCTTCCTGGGCCTCGATGCGGATCAGCGTTTCATCGGCGATGGCCACGCCATCACGTGCCTTGACGGCTACGCCATTGACACTGAAAGCACCAGTCGCGCCCACCAGATAGGCCTTGCGACCCGGTTGCAGGGCGTATTCGGCGCTTTGCCCGGCCTTGACCGTGGCAGCCACCAGGCGCGCGTCGGTACGGATGCGCAGGGCGTCGACATCTTCCTCGTAACCGCTGGCCAGGGTGACGAAGGCTCCGGAGCGGTCCCCTTTGGGGAACGGCTTGGCACCCCAGGAGGGCGGCAGGCCGGCCTGGTTCGGCTGGATCCAGATCTGGAAGATCTTGGTGGTTTCATCCTCCAGGTTGTACTCGCTGTGGGCGATGCCGGTACCGGCGCTCATCACCTGCACGTCGCCGGCCTCGGTACGGCCTTTGTTGCCCAGGTTGTCCTCATGGCTGATGGCACCTTCGCGAACGTAGGTGATGATCTCCATGTCGCGGTGCGGATGCGGCGGGAAGCCCGAGTGCGGTGCGATCTCGTCGTCGTTCCACACGCGCAGGCGGCCCCAGTTCATCCGCTCGGCGTCGTAGTATTCGGCAAAGGAAAAGTGGTGACGGGCGTTGAGCCAGCCATGGTGAGCACCACCGAGTTGTTCGAACGGACGTACATCGATCATGGTCAATCCTCCAGTCATGCACGAGTTCAGTCCCGTGCAGCGTTGATGGGTGAATGATCCATTTGGATTGATCGATTTAAAAGCGCAATTTTTACAGTATTGATATCGATTAATTTGATTAATTTTCACGAGGGCCAGGCACTAGGCTTTCGCTGATCCTTTCAAGGAGGACGCGCAATGCGCGAACGCAAAGCCTGGTTGATCCTGCATGGCAAGCAGGCGCTGAACGAAGAAGTGAGGGCGGCGGTGAACGGCCTGCGTGAGCGCGGCTGGGATCTGGCCGTGCGCCTGACCTGGGAAGGTGGCGACGCCGAGCGGCTGGTCGGGGAAGGATTGGCCGCCGGTTACCCGACGCTGATCGCTGGCGGTGGCGATGGCACCCTGCGCGATGTGGTCGAGGCGCTGGTCAAGGCGCAAAGCGATGCCAGCCTGGCTCTGCTGCCGCTGGGCACGGCCAATGATTTTGCCCACGCAGCCGGTATTCCGTTGACGCCTGCTGCGGCGTTGGCCCTGCTCGAGTGCGAGCCGGTGGCGGTAGACGTGGGCATGGCGGGCGAGCGGGCGTTTCTGAACATGGCCACCGGTGGTTTCGGCTCCAACGTCACGGCCAATACTCCTGAAGAGCTCAAGAAAGTCCTGGGTGGCGCTGCCTATCTGCTCACCGGGCTCAGTCGTTTTTCCGAAGTGCGCGCGGCAGCCGGTCGTTTTCATGGGCCGGATTTCCAATGGCAGGGCGAGTTTCTGGCTCTGGGTATCGGTAACGGGCGACAGGCCGGTGGCGGGCATCTGCTTTGTCCGGAGGCGAGCATCAACGATGGTCTGCTCGATGTCTGCATCGTGCCGGCGGCGCAGGATGTCGTCGGCACCTTGGGCACGTTGTTGTCAGGGGGCATTCTTGGCCTGCAGAGCGTTGCGGTCAGCGCGCGGCTGCCCTGGCTGGAGGTGGAAGCGCTGGAGGGCTTGGACCTGAATCTCGACGGCGAGCCGATGGAAAGTACAGGTCTGCGTTTTCGTGCCGAACCCGGCGCCCTGCGTCTGCATCTGCCCAAGCATTCGTCGCTGCTCGCTGGTCAGGTACACAGGGCTGAGGCATGATGGCTGCGCGCCAGCAATGCTTCAGTCTGCCGGCAGTCAGCCGATAACCCGAAACGGCAGACTAGAATCACCCTATATACCTCGGAGCACATGATGGCCGGCATCCTCGATTCAGTAGATCAACGCACGCAACTGGTCGGCGAGAACCGTCTGGAAATTCTCATGTTCCGCCTGGCTGGCCGGCAGTTGTTCGCCATCAACGTGTTCAAGGTGCAGGAAGTCCTGCAGATGCCCAAGCTGACGCTGATGCCGCAGCGCCATCGCTTCGTCTGCGGCGTGGTCAACCTGCGCGGTCAGACCCTGCCGGTGATCGATCTGTCCCAGGCCATCGGCATGCGTCCGCTGGTGCCGGATGAGCGCAGCACCATCATCGTCACCGAGTACAACCGCTCGGTTCAGGCCTTCCTGGTTGGCAGCGTCGACCGCATCCTCAACCTCAACTGGGAGTCGATCCTGCCGCCCCCGGGTGGCGCCGGACGTCAGCACTACCTGACCGCTATCACCAAGGTCGAGGACCAGATCGTCGAGGTCATCGACGTGGAGAAGGTGCTCGCCGAGATCGTGCCGATGAGCACCAAGGTTTCCGCGGAAAAGCTCGCCGACCCGCTGCTGGAGAAGGCGCGCGGACGCGAAGTGCTGCTGGTGGATGATTCCAGCGTCGCGCTCAGCCAGCTGCGCGATACCCTGACGCAGTTGGGTCTTCGCCTGCACATGGCCAGTGACGGCCTCAAGGCCCTCAACCTGCTGAAGAAGTGGGCTGACACCGGTGAGGTGATGACCGACAAGCTGCTGATGATCTTCACCGATGCCGAGATGCCGGAAATGGACGGCTACCGCCTCACCAGCGAAATTCGCAATGACCCGCGCCTCAAGGATCTCTACGTGGTGCTGCACACGTCGCTGTCGGGTAGCTTCAACGAGGCGATGGTGAAGAAGGTCGGCTGCGACAATTTCCTCTCCAAGTTCCAGCCGGACAAGCTGGTCGATGTGATTCGTCAACGTCTCGAGTTGGACGAACCTCGCTGAAGTCGCTGGAGGGCGGGTGAAACCTGCCGGGCGTTGCCGTCGAACGAGCAGCGTTTTCTGGGTCTCGGTGCTTGTGAGCATCGCCGTCAACTCGTATAACGGCGTTTTGCCGACAGGAAGCTGACCCATGCTGAGTCTCTCGGGGCTGTACCGTTACCCGCTCAAGTCCGGCCGCGGCGAGGCCTTGCAGCGCAGTGCGGTCGACGGACTAGGGCTGCATGGTGATCGGCGCTGGATGCTGGTCGACGCCGACAACGGCCGCTTCATCACCCAACGTCTGCTGCCGCAGATGAGCCAGTTGAGCGCCCTGTACGATGCGCGCGGGGGCCTGACCTTGAGTGCGCCGGGTCGTGAGGATCTGTCCGTGGCGCTGCCTGACCCCGAGCAGGATCTGCGTGGCGTCGTCGTCTGGCGTGACAGCCTGCGCGTGCCGGATGCCGGCGATTCAGCGGCCGCCTGGCTCAGCGACTTGCTGGGCAAGCCTTGCCGCCTGGTGCAGGTGCCGGAAGGCCGCACCCGCCAAGTCGACACTGCCTATGCGCAGCCGGGGGATCGCGTGGCCTTCGCCGATGGCTTTCCGCTGTTGTTGATTGGCCAGGCATCGCTGGACGATCTTTCCCAGCGAGTCGGGCAGCCACTGTCCATGCTGCGTTTTCGCCCAAACCTGGTCGTCACCGGCAGTGAGCCTTATGCCGAAGACAGCTGGAAGCGTATTCGTATTGGCGAGGTGGAGTTCGAGGTGGCCAAGGGCTGCTCGCGCTGCATCCTCACCACCATCGACCCGCAGACCGGCGAGCGCAACGCCCAGCGTGAGCCGCTGGCCACGCTCAAGACCTATCGTGAACGTGAAGGTGACGTGTTCTTCGGGCAGAACCTGTTGCCACGCGGTGTCGGCGAACTGCAGTTGGGCATGACGGTAGAAGTGTTGGAATAGCTGGGCAGGTGTCATAGCAAGCCCCGATCAGATGCTGTCTGATCGGGGCTTTTCTTTTACTGATCGTCGAAGAAACGCTCGTTCCACGCCACCAGCGGGTGCGGCGCGTTGAGTTTCTGGCCGTAGATCACCGAGTAGGACAGCACGTTCTGCACGTACTGGCGGGTCTCATCGAACGGAATGTTCTCCACCCAGACGTCATAACTGAGGTGATTGGCGCCGCGCAGCCACTGGCGCACGCGGCCGGGGCCGGCGTTATAGGCGGCCGACGCAAGTACGCGGTTGCCGTTGAACTGGCCATAAACCTGGCTCAGGTACGCAGCGCCCAGCTGGATATTGGTATCCGGGTTGAGTACCTGCTGCGGTGAAGCCAGGGGAATGCCGAACTTGCGCGCGGTTTCCTTGGCAGTGGCCGGCATCAGTTGCATCAGGCCCATGGCGCCGGCGTGGGAGCGGGCGTCGGCCATGAACGCGCTTTCCTGGCGGGTAATTGCAAACACCCAGCTCGAATGCAGGTCACGGCGCTTGGCTTCGCGTACCAACTCGTTGCGATGCGCCATGGGGAAGCGCACTTCCAGGTCGTCCCAGTACTGGGCCTGGCTGATGGTGCGGATGGCCGGGAAGTACCATTCCATTTCGTAGGCCAGGCGCGCCTGGGCCACCAGTTCATCACGGCTGAACAGGCGGCTGACGTGATACCACTCGCGGCGACCGTCGACGATCTGGCCACGAGCATGGAACTCCATGGCGCGCTTGATACCGGCGGTATTGCGTACCTTCTGCACCACCTTGGGATCGAGCGCCAGCGGCTGGTTATTCAGGGCGTAAGGCGCCTTGACCTGATCAGCGGCCATGAAACCATAGAAGTCGCGTTCCTTCGC
Organism: Pseudomonas sp. GW6; assembly: GCA_048065775.1. Lineage (GTDB taxonomy): Bacteria > Pseudomonadota > Gammaproteobacteria > Pseudomonadales > Pseudomonadaceae > Aquipseudomonas. Next base: position 32,691 of record JBLUOL010000027.1, on the reverse strand, counting down.
CAATGCCTGGAACAGCACCGCCGGTTGCTGGCTGTTGGGTTGCGCCAATTGCAGGCTGCGCGCATTCCAGTAGCGCCAGCGGTTGCTGCTGGCCAGGTCGGACGGCATGTTCTGGGTCAGCTGGTAGGCCTCTTCCCAGCGGCCGTGACGCAGCAGCAGACGCGCACGCCATTCGCTGACGGTGTTGTCACGCAGTTGCGGGTCGTACTTGGCCATGACCTGCAGACCGCGCAGGTCGAAGCGTTGTGCCAGGCGCAGGCCGATCTGCCGGGCGATGGCGACCTGCTCGTCGGCGGAGAACTTCATGCGTTGGGCGTAGCCGTCGAGCAGGGCCAGGGCATCTTCCGGGCTCTGCCGAGCCAGGCGACGCAAGCCGAGGCCGACCACGTCGCTCATGGCGTCATCGGCGGGGGCGAAGCGCGCGGTGTTTTTCAATAGCTGCGGTTTCTGCGCCACTTCGACCATCAGCTTGCCGCGCTCGCCGAGCGTTGGCATGCCTTTGATCAGGAAGTTGGCCAGGCCGTAGTTGCCGCTTTCCACCGCCAGCTTGGTGCGCTGCCAGCGACGCTGCTCGGTGAGCTGGCCATTGGCGGCCCAGCGCTCGAACAGTGGGTCACAGGCGTTGGGTTGGGATTTGCCCACCAGCCAGAGCTTCTCGGCAGTGGCGTTGCCTTCGGCGGTCAGGCCGTGGCTGAGCTGGTATTGGCCGTAGAGGCAGTCCAGTTCGGTGAAGTTGAGCTTGGCATCGTAGTGATCGAGGAAGGGCTTCCAGTCGCCACGCTCGGCCAGCCAGCGCAACCAGCGCAGTTTCATCCAGCTGGCCTGGGGCAGGTCACCGTGCTCGGCGAGAAATTTCTCGATCTCGGCATTGCTGGCCGACTTGAGTCGGTTAGTCAGCTCGTCATAGGCCAGATAAGGTGTCAGAGGGTAATCGCGTAGCGCGCTGGCGTACTGGCGATAAGGGCCACTGTCGCCCTTGGCCAAGGCCCGCTTGGCCTCATCATAGTACTGGCGCTGCTGGGTGAGGCTGGCAGCTTCGACACTGGCGATGCCGGTGGCGGTGAGAATCAGACAGGAAACTACAGAGAGAAAGCGACTGCGCATGGCATTTCCAGGAGAAGCAGAGGTATGGGGCAACACGATCCGTGTCGTTGCATGGCTCTAGCTTAGCGCTTCATCGGGGTGCGGTGAATGCCGTCGGGCCAGATGGACACATGTAGCAAAGATGCGCTTTGCCTGCGCCAGATGATGAGCAGGGGTGACATCTGTTGCGTCTGTGGAAACGGCAACAGCCGGCCGGCAACTCGGGTAGAATGCGCCCCCTGTTTCTGGAGATGCCCATGACCCTGCTCAAGTTTGCCGACGTATCCCTCGCCTATGGCGCCATGCCCCTGCTCGATGGAGTGTCCTGGCAGATCGCGCGGGGCGAGCGTGTGTGCATCATCGGCCGCAACGGCACCGGCAAATCGAGCATGCTGCGTCTGGTCAAGGGCGACCAGATGCCCGACGACGGCGAAATCTGGCGTGCACCAGGGCTGAAGATCGGCGAGCTGCCGCAGGAGCTGCCGCGCGCCGACGAGCGCACGGTGTTCGATGTGGTCGCCGAAGGCCTTGCCGGCGTTGGCGAATTGTTGGCGCGTTATCACCATCTGGCGCAGAACATTCACGGCGACGACGACCTCGAGCAACTGATGCACGTGCAGCAGGAGCTGGAAGCCAAAGACGGCTGGCGCCTGCAGCAACTGGTCGACAGCACCCTGAGCCGCCTGCAGTTGCCGGCCGACAAGACCCTGGCCGAGCTCTCCGGGGGCTGGCGTCGTCGCGTACTGCTGGCGCAGGCACTGGTGTCCGAGCCGGATCTGCTGCTGCTCGATGAGCCGACCAACCACCTGGACATCGGCGCCATCGCCTGGCTGGAAGAGGCGCTGAAAGACTTTGGCGGCGCCGTACTCTTCATTACCCACGACCGCTCCTTCCTGCAGAACCTGGCCACGCGCATCCTCGAACTGGACCGTGGCGGCCTGATCGACTGGAACGGCGACTACGCCAGCTTCCTGGTACACAAAGAGCAGCAACTGGCTGCCGAGGAAACCGCCAATGCGCTGTTCGACAAGCGCCTGGCCCAGGAAGAGGTGTGGATTCGTCAGGGCATCAAGGCCCGTCGCACCCGTAACGAAGGGCGTGTACGTGCGCTCAAGGCGATGCGTGCCGAACGCAGCGAGCGACGCGAGCGCCAGGGCAAGGCGAATATCCAGCTCGATACTGCGGACAAGTCCGGCAAGCAGGTGATGGTGGCGGAGAACGTCAGTTTCGCCCATGCCGGCGGACCCTTCCTGGTCAAGGATTTCTCCATGGTCCTGCAGCGCGGTGACCGTATCGGCCTGCTTGGCGCCAACGGTACCGGCAAGACCACTCTGCTCAAGCTGTTACTCAGCGACCTGCAACCGAGCAGCGGCAAGATCGAGGTCGGCACCAAACTGGAAGTGGCGTATTTCGACCAATTACGTCACCAGCTCGAGCCGGAGAAGACGGTAATCGACAACGTCGCCGAAGGCCGCGATTTCATCACTATCGACGGCCAGAACCGTCATGTACTGAGCTATCTGGGCGACTTCCTGTTCAGCCCGCAACGTGCCCGTACGCCCGTCAAAGCGCTATCGGGCGGCGAACGGGCACGACTGTTGCTCGCCAAGTTGTTCAGCAAGCCGGCCAACCTGCTGGTGCTCGACGAACCGACCAACGACCTGGACGTAGAAACCCTGGAACTGCTCGAAGAAGTACTGCTCAACTTCCCTGGCACCGTGCTGATGGTCAGCCACGACCGTGCCTTCCTCGACAACGTGGTGACCAGCACCCTGGTGTTCGAGGGTGAAGGCAAGGTGCGCGAGTACGTCGGCGGCTACCAGGATTGGCTGCGCCAGGGCGGCTCACCGCGCCTGCTCGGTGTGGGTGAAAGCAAGTCCGGCAAGGCCGAACTGGCCACGGCCATCGTCGAAGCGCCGGCCGCGGCCGCAGTGACTGCCGTGCAAGAGAGCGTCGAGCCGGCGAAGAAGAAACTAAGCTACAAGCTACAGCGCGAGCTGGAAGCGATTCCCGGGCAGATCGATGCCCTGGAGCAGGAAATGGCCGCGGTACAGGAGCAGGTATCCGATCCTGCCTTCTACCAGCAGCCGGTGCAGGTCACCACGGAAGTATTGGCGCGTCTCGAGGGCTTGCAGAAGGAAATGGACGAGTTGCTCGAGCGCTGGGCAGAGCTGGAAGGCTGACGAAGGAACGGACAATGGCCATCGAGTACCGTATTACTCTCGACGACAATCATCAGTTCAGCTACCGGATCGAGCTGAACCGCGAATATGACCCCGTCCAGGCGCAACAGGCCCCCGCCTGGACGCGCCTTGAACATCAGCAATGCAGCAATTGTCCGCTGAGTCGCGAGCAGTTCAGCCATTGTCCGGCAGCGGTCGATCTGCATCGGGTGATCGAGGATTTTCGTGGCCTGCCAGCCTTCAAGAAGGCCAGCGTCTGGGTGCGCACACCGGAGCGTGAGTACACCAAGCAGGTCGGCCTGGAGGAGGGCCTGCGTGCGCTGCTCGGGGTGATCATGGCCACCAGCGCCTGCCCGGTGCTGGCGCGCCTGAAACCCATGGCGCAGCACCATCTGCCCTTTGCCAACAATCAGGAATTCATCCTGCGCGCGGTATCGCTGTACCTGACGCGGCAGTATTTCAACATGCGCGAGGGGCGTCTGGCCGATTGGGAGCTGAAAGGGCTGGTGCGCCTGTTCCAGCAACTGAAGCTGGTCAATCAGGCTTTCTGGCAGCGCATTCACGACACCTGTGAAGGCGACTCCAACCTCAAGGCCTTCCTCACCTTCTTCTCGATGTCATCGAGCATGACGGTGTCGCTGGAGACCCAGCTGCAGAAGATTCGCCCGCTGGTCATGAGCGCGGGCGATTCGTTCGAGTAGGGCTGAAGCCAAAAAAGCTCGCCGCTGAAGCGCCTCCCGCGGGCAGAGCCAACGCGGCTACTGTGGGAGGGGCTTCAGCCGCGACGCGATCTCAAGCGCCTTTTTCGCCTTTCTTCAGGCGCACTGCGAGTACATCGCAGGGCGCGCCGTGCAGTACGTCATTGGCAGTCGAGCCCAGCAACAGCGCCAGGCCGTGGCGGCCATGGCTGCCGACCACGATCAGGTCGCAACCCTGTTCTTCGGCCAGTCGGTGAATTTCCTGGCGCGGTTGCCCGTAGGCCAGGTGACGCTGATCAGCGGTGAGTTCCGGGTACTTGCCGGTAAAGCTGTCCAGGCGCTCGCGTGCCTGCTCGAACTGTTGTTGCTGCAGCATCGACAGATCCATCGGCACGTCACCACCGAAGGCCATGGCCATGGGTTCGACGATATGCACCAGAGACATCTTGGCGCCACTGGCCTTCGCCAGCTTCTGCGCACGTGTCACGACAGGGTCGCATTCCTCGGTCAGGTCGACGGCGACCAGAATGTGCTGGTAGGGCATGGGGAACTCCTCCTTAAAGGGGGGCAAATGGCTCTGTCTCAAGTATGGCCCCATTGTGTGGGATAGGGCGACTGGTCGTGAAAAAGGCAAAGAAAAGCCCGGTGCTAGCACCGGGCAAGAGTTGGGCCAGGCAGGCCGGAAACATGGAGCATCAGTGTTGGCTGGTGGCGTACTGGGCGGCAACGGCTTCCAGGCCTTCGATGATGCTGTCGGAATACTTGCTGATCAGGAAAGGTACGGTGTTTTCGTTGTAGTTGCGCAGGGATTTCTCGATGTAACGCCATTTGGTGCCGATGGAGTTCAGGGCCGCATTGATCTCCGGGGTGTTCTGCTGGGCGGCGCTGAGGTTGTTCAGCTTGCTGGCGAATTCGCCAGCAAGCTCGTCGATGGCGCGTTCTTCGCCGCCGCCGAAGAAGCTGGCGCCGACCGAGGCACTGCGTGAAGCGTAGTCCAGAGCGATGTTCTGCATCAGCAGGCTCTGCTCACGGCTCTTCTGCGTCAGCTGCGGTACGCTGAAACCGCTTTCTTGCTGAATCTTCTGATACAGCTCCTGACCAATGGCCATGATGCGTTGGTTGTTCTCAGCCAGATCGGCGACGGGTTGCAGGTCGGTGAAACCCTGGCTGCGCATGGCTTCCATCAGTGCCTGGAGCCCGCTGCGGTAACTTTGCCAATTGGTTTGCAGCTGCGCGCGTAGCGCCTTGCTTGCATCGCCGGGCATTTCGCCCAGGCCGTCCAGGTGCGCTTGGCCTTCCTGAAGGGACTCGCCAATCATTCGCGCGTAGCGCTGATCGCCTTCCATGCCGTTATACATGTAGAAGTCGCCCAGACTTTTCTGGGTTGCCAGGCGCAGCTGGTGCAGACGCAGCAGATCATCGGCTGGCGCAGCGCTGAGCAAGGAGGAGGAGAGCGACGTGAAGACGAAAAGGAGCAGGGCGCTCAGGGGAAATGCAAGCGAACGGCGGCTCGACATTGGCGACTCCGTGTGGCCCATCGTGGGGCTCGATTTGTTTTTGTATTGCCCTCAGGTGGCGCTGTGCCAGCTGAAAGTGAGACGACTGTACCCGCAGCGGGGCGATTTGGCTAGGCGCCTCGGCGTGTCTATACCAAGCAGGAAAACCCTCGCAATGGTGCGTTATTGACGCTGTTTATCGGAGCCGGCTGGAAGCCACGAATGACCAGGCCTGCAGAAATCGTCGGGAAATCGACGAAAAGAGGCCAATTGACAAGTGCAGGCTTTTCCGTGAAGGTGTGCACACCCAAATCAAACGGGCGTATGAATTGAGCGTTTGCCTTGTTAGGCGCGCCATATGCAGCCCGAATATCGCGTCGGTGGGTGTGTCGTACCGATTGGGGCTATGCTCGTGCGGCGCTGCCGCGGGCTGGCCTGCCGGTTGGCTCCGATGTGTACTGTTCAGCTTCCATACCGTGGAGATCAGTTGATGATTTACGAAGGTAAAGCCATCACGGTTAAGGCTCTTGAGAGCGGCATCGTCGAATTGAAGTTCGACCTCAAGGGTGAGTCCGTCAACAAATTCAACCGTCTTACCCTCAACGAGCTGCGCGCCTCCGTCGACGCGATCAAGGCTGACGGTTCGATCAAGGGCGTGATTGTCACCAGTGGCAAGGACGTGTTCATCGTCGGCGCCGATATCACCGAGTTCGTCGACAACTTCAAACTGCCCGACGCAGAGCTGGTGGCTGGCAACCTGGAAGCCAACAAGATCTTCAGTGATTTCGAAGACCTCGCCGTGCCGACCGTCGTCGCCATCAACGGCATCGCCCTGGGTGGCGGTTTCGAGATGTGCCTGGCCGCCGACTATCGCGTGATGAGCGCCAGTGCCAAGATCGGCCTGCCGGAAGTCAAACTGGGCATCTACCCGGGCTTCGGCGGCACCGTGCGCCTGCCGCGTGTGATCGGTACCGACAACGCCGTGGAGTGGATCGCTTCGGGCAAGGAAAACCGTGCCGAAGACGCCCTGAAAGTGGGCGCCGTCGATGCCGTGGTCAGTGCAGACAAGCTGCAGGCCGCCGCTCTCGATCTGGTCAAGCGCGCCATCTCCGGTGAGCTGGACTACAAGGCCAAGCGTCAGCCCAAGCTGGAAAAGCTCAAGCTCAACGCCATCGAGCAGATGATGTGCTTCGAGACCGCCAAGGGCTTCGTCGCTGGCCAGGCCGGCCCGAACTACCCGGCTCCGGTCGAGGCGATCAAGACCATTCAGAAAGCCGCCAACTTCGGTCGTGACAAGGCGCTGGAAGTCGAGGCCACCGGCTTCGTCAAGCTGGCCAAGACCTCGGTTGCCGAGAGCCTGATTGGTCTGTTCCTCAACGATCAGGAACTGAAGAAGAAAGCCAAGCACCACGACGAGATCGCTCGCGACGTGAAACTGGCCGCCGTACTCGGCGCCGGCATCATGGGTGGCGGCATCGCCTATCAGTCGGCCTCCAAGGGCACCCCGATCCTGATGAAGGATATCCGTGAAGAGGGTATCCAGATGGGCTTGAACGAGGCTTCCAAGCTGCTCGGCAAGCGCGTCGAGAAAGGCCGCATGACCCCGGCGAAGATGGCCGAAGCCCTCAACGCCATCCGTCCGACCATGTCCTACGGCGATTTCGGCAACGTCGACATCGTCGTCGAAGCCGTGGTCGAGAACCCCAAGGTCAAGCAAATCGTGCTGGCCGAGGTGGAAGATGCGGTGCGTGAAGACGCCATCCTGGCCTCCAACACCTCGACCATCTCCATCTCCCTGCTGGCCCAGGCGCTCAAGCGTCCGGAAAACTTCGTCGGCATGCACTTCTTCAACCCGGTGCACATGATGCCGCTGGTGGAAGTCATCCGTGGCGAGAAGTCCAGCGAAGTGGCCGTGGCCACCACCGTTGCCTACGCCAAGAAGATGGGCAAGAACCCGATCGTGGTCAACGATTGTCCCGGCTTTTTGGTCAACCGCGTACTGTTCCCGTACTTCGGCGGCTTCTCCAAGCTCCTGGGCTTCGGCGTCGACTTCGTGCGTATCGACAAGGTGATGGAGAAGTTCGGCTGGCCCATGGGCCCGGCTTACCTCTCCGACGTGGTCGGCATCGACACCGGCCACCACGGCCGTGACGTGATGGCCGAAGGCTTCCCGGATCGTATGGCTGTCGAAGGCAAGACTGCCGTCGACGTGATGTACGACGCCAATCGCCTGGGTCAGAAGAACGGCAAGGGCTTCTATGCCTACGAGACCGACAAGCGCGGCAAGCCGAAGAAGGTCACCGACCCGGCTGCTTACGAGCTGCTCAAGTCCATCGTAGTCGAAGAGCGTGAAGTCACCGACGAGGACATCATCAACTTCATGATGATCCCGCTGTGCATGGAAACCGTTCGTTGCCTGGAAGACGGCATCGTCGACACCGCAGCCGAGGCCGACATGGGCCTGATCTACGGTATCGGCTTCCCTCCCTTCCGTGGCGGTGCGCTGCGCTACATCGATTCCATCGGTGTTGCTGAATTCGTCGCCCTGGCTGACAAGTATGCCGAGCTGGGCGCCCTGTACCACCCGACCGCAAAACTTCGCGAAATGGCCGCCAAGGGCCAGAAGTTCTTCGGTTAATCGTGCAGCGAACAGAGCGAGAGTAGAAATATGAGCCTGAATCCTAGAGATGCAGTGATCGTCGACTTCGGTCGTACCCCGATGGGTCGTTCCAAGGGCGGCATGCACCGCAATACCCGCGCCGAGACCATGTCCGCGCACCTGATCAGCAAAGTGCTGGAGCGCAACGCCAAGATCGACCCGGCTGAAGTCGAGGACGTGATCTGGGGCTGCGTCAACCAGACCCTGGAGCAGGGCTGGAACATCGCGCGCATGGCGTCGCTGATGACCCAGATCCCGCACACCAGTGCCGGCCAGACCGTCAGCCGTCTGTGCGGTTCGTCGATGAGCGCCCTGCACACTGCCGTGCAGGCGATCCAGACCGGCAACGGTGACGTGTTCGTCGTCGGCGGTGTGGAACACATGGGCCACGTCGGCATGATGCATGGTGTCGACCCGAACCCGCACCTGTCGCTGTACGCCGCCAAGGCGTCCGGCATGATGGGCCTGACCGCAGAAATGCTGGGCAAGATGCATGGCATCAGCCGTGAGGCGCAGGACGCCTTCGGTGAGCGCTCGCACCGTCTGGCGCACAAGGCCACCGTCGAAGGCAAGTTCAAGGATGAAATCATCCCGATGCAAGGCTACGACGAGAACGGCTTCCTCAAGGTGTACGACTTCGACGAAACCATTCGTCCGGAAACCACCCTCGAGAGCCTGGCTGCGCTGAAACCTGCGTTCAACCCGAAAGGCGGCACCGTGACTGCAGGTACTTCCTCGCAGATCACCGACGGCGCCTCCTGCATGATCGTCATGAGCGCCCAGCGCGCCCAGGATCTGGGCATCCAGCCGATGGCGGTGGTTCGCGCCATGGCCGTTGCCGGTGTCGATCCGGCGATCATGGGTTACGGCCCGGTACCGTCCACTCAGAAGGCGCTCAAGCGTGCAGGTCTGAGCATGGCTGACATCGATTTCGTCGAGCTCAACGAAGCCTTCGCCGCCCAGGCCCTGCCTGTGCTGAAGGACCTGAAACTGCTCGACAAGATGGAAGAGAAGGTCAACCTGCACGGCGGCGCGATCGCCCTGGGTCACCCCTTCGGTTGTTCCGGTGCCCGTATCTCCGGTACCCTGCTCAACGTCATGAAACAGAACGGCGGCACCTTGGGTGTTTCCACCATGTGCGTGGGCCTTGGCCAAGGCATCACCACCGTCTTCGAGCGCGTTTAAGCGTTAGCGGACAGAAACCGGGGCCCCGTGCCCCGGTTTTGCTTTTTACGGCTTTTTATTTCGGGAACCGCTCATGCAGTTGCAGCCAGGACTTTATCGTCACTACAAAGGCCCGCAGTACCGTGTATTCGGTGTGGCACGCCATTCCGAGAGCGAGGAAGAGGTGGTCGTCTACCAGGCGCTGTACGGCGAGTTTGGCTTGTGGGTAAGACCGCTGAGCATGTTCTGTGAAGAGATCGAAGTGGACGGCGAGCGCGTTCCACGCTTTGCTTTGATTCAGGCCGAAGTCAGCCCCATCGGCGCTTCGCAAGTCTGACTGCGCAGCTCCCTGCGCTTGACCTTCGCTTGGTCGCCACTATATATAGCGGGGCCTTAGAGGGCGTCTACAAATTGCTGCTCTCGGCCATGCTGCGTTGAAACCAGCCTCAAAATGCTCATGTACAGCTCGTACAGCGCGCTTTTTCGACTGTTTTCGCCTTGCCTGACCTTCGCTCGCTGCTTTGTAAACACCTCCGGCTTCGTGCCTTCTATATTTCGCAATTCAGGAATTTTCTGATCCATGGGCAAATCGCTGGTCATCGTGGAATCCCCGGCCAAGGCCAAGACCATCAACAAGTATCTGGGCAGCCAGTACGTGGTGAAGTCGAGCATCGGCCACATCCGTGACCTGCCTACCAGCGGCTCGGCAAGTGCCACCAAGGAGCCTGCCAAGCGCGGCAAGGCTGCTGCTGGTGAAGCGCCTGCGCTGTCGCCCAAGGAAAAGGCCAAACGCCAGCTGTTCACCCGTATGGGCGTCGACCCCGAGCACGGCTGGAAGGCCAAGTACGAGATCCTGCCCGGCAAGGAAAAGGTGATCGAAGAACTGCGCCGCCTGGCCAAGGATGCCGACACCATCTATCTCGCAACCGACTTGGATCGCGAAGGGGAAGCCATTGCCTGGCACCTGCGCGAATCCATCGGTGGTGATGACAGCCGCTACAAGCGCGTGGTGTTCAACGAGATCACCAAGAAGGCGATTCAGGAAGCCTTCTCCAAGCCGGGCGAGCTGGACATCAACCGCGTCAATGCCCAGCAGGCGCGGCGCTTCCTCGACCGCGTGGTGGGCTACATGGTCTCGCCGCTGCTGTGGGCCAAGATCGCCCGTGGCCTGTCTGCCGGTCGTGTGCAGTCGGTGGCCGTGAAGCTGGTCGTTGCACGCGAGAAAGAGATTCGCGCCTTCGTCCCGGAAGAATACTGGGAAGTGCACGCTGACCTCGGCACTGCGAAGAACGCCAAGGTGCGTTTCGAGGTAGTGCGCGAAAGTGGCGCAGCCTTCAAGCCGGTCAATGAAGCGCAGGCCATGGCCGCGCTGGAGAAGCTCAAGGCTTCCAGCTACAGCGTGGTCAAGCGCGAAGACCGCCCGACCAGCAGCAAACCCTCGGCGCCCTTCATTACCTCCACCCTGCAGCAGGCAGCGAGCAACCGCCTGGGCTTCGGGGTGAAGAAAACCATGATGATGGCTCAGCGTTTGTACGAAGCGGGCTACATCACCTACATGCGTACCGACTCGACCAACCTGTCGAACGACGCGGTAGAGATGGTGCGTGGCTTCATCGGCAGCGAGTACGGCGACAAGTACCTGCCGGGCAAGCCCAACCTGTATTCGAGCAAGGAAGGCGCCCAGGAGGCGCACGAAGCGATTCGTCCGTCCGACGTCAATCTGCGCCCGACCCAGCTGTCCGGCATGGAGCGTGATGCCGAGCGCCTGTATGACCTGATCTGGCGTCAGTTCGTCGCCTGCCAGATGCCGCCGGCCGAGTACCTGTCCACCAGTGTCACCGTGGCTGCTGGCGACTTCGAGCTGCGCGCCAAGGGCCGCATCCTCAAGTTCGACGGTTACACCCGTGTGCTGCCGCAGCAGAGCAAGCCGGGCGAGGACGACGTCCTGCCGGAAATGAAGGAAGGCGAGGGCCTCAAGCTGATCCAGCTCGACCCCAGCCAGCACTTCACCAAGCCGCCGGCGCGCTACTCCGAAGCCAGCCTGGTCAAAGAGCTGGAAAAGCGCGGTATCGGCCGCCCGTCCACCTACGCGGCGATCATTTCCACCATCCAGGATCGCGGCTACGTCACGGTGCACAACCGTCGCTTCTATGCCGAGAAGATGGGCGACATCGTCACCGAGCGTCTCGACGAAAGCTTCGCCAACCTGATGGATTACAGCTTTACCGCCACCATGGAAGAGCATCTCGACGATGTGGCCCAGGGCGAGCGCGAGTGGAAGCACCTGCTCGACGAGTTCTACGGTGATTTCAAGAAGAAGCTCGAAGTGGCCGAGGCGGGTGAGGGCGGCATGCGTGCCAACCAGCCGACGCTGACCGATATTCCCTGCCGCGAGTGCGGCCGGCCGATGATGATCCGCACCGCCTCCACCGGCGTGTTCCTCGGTTGCTCGGGCTATGCGCTGCCACCGAAGGAGCGCTGCAAGGCCACCATCAACCTGGTGCCGGGCGATGAGATCGCAGCCGATGATGAGGGCGAGTCCGAGTCCCTGGTGCTGCTGGGCAAGCATCGCTGCCCGATCTGCGCCACCGCCATGGATGCTTATCTGCTGGATGAAACCCGCAAGCTGCACATCTGCGGCAACAATCCCGATTGTAGCGGCTACGAGATCGAGCAGGGCCAGTACCGCATCAAGGGCTACGAAGGCCCGAGCCTGGAGTGCGACAAGTGCGGTAGCCAGATGCAGCTCAAGACCGGCCGTTTCGGCAAGTTCTTCGGTTGCACCAATGCCAGCTGCAAGAACACCCGCAAGTTGCTCAAGAACGGTGAAGCGGCGCCGCCGAAGATGGACAAGGTGGATATGCCGGAGCTCAAGTGCGAGAAGGTGGACGACACCTACGTGCTGCGCGACGGCGCATCGGGCCTGTTCCTCGCTGCCAGCCAGTTCCCCAAGAACCGCGAGACGCGTGCGCCGCTGGTGCTGGAGATCGTCCCGCACAAGCACGAGATCGACCCCAAGTACCACTTCCTCTGCGATGCCCCGCAGAAGGACCCCGATGGTCGCCCTGCGGTGATTCGCTACAGCCGCAAGACCAAGGAGCAGTACGTGCAGTCCGAGGTCGATGGCAAACCCACTGGCTGGCGCGCGTTCTACGATGGCGGCAAGTGGAAGGTCGAGGACAAGCGCTAGCGTTTGGTCACGATCTGCCGCGCGTCGGCCTGGCGTCGTAACAGCGGCGCCCTGAATGCCTGACGAGATGCGCGTCAGGCAGGGCAGACGCGCGTATCATGACCCGATCTGCTGTGGAGGTCGCCGTAATGGCCAAAGAAATCTATACCCGTACCAACCAGAAGATTTTCTTCGCCGGTATTGCCCTGGATAACTGGCGCAAGGCCGAAGCGTCCTTCGCGTTCAATGTGCAGGCGCTGGTGCAGGCCGAGCGAGAAGCCGCGCTGTTTCACCTGTACGGTGGGCTGCTCGGGCTGTGTCATGAGATTGCCGGTTATTACCGCATGAACGACGCTACGCCTTCGCGTGTCGAGGCCTTCGTGCAGCAGGCGGTGCTTGAGGGCTCGCCCAGCCCTGAGCTGGCCGAGTTGGTCGAATTGGCGCAGCAGCGCGAAACCTGGCTGGCCGAGTTGCTGGCGGCCTATGCTGCGCTGTTCCAGCCGCCGCGTGAGGAGCGCAAGGCCAAGGTCGATCCGTCCATGCCGCTGATCACCGCTGTCAGCGTTGGCGAAGAGCCGGCCGAGCTGAGCCTCGATGATGTCGATGCCTGGCGTCAGCAACTCAAGGCGCTGGTGCTGCGTTTCCGCGAAGGCCTCAGCGAGTGCTGATTGGGTTTAACTGGACCAGTGGGCTGGGGATGACCCCGGCTGACTGTTACAATGTCGTGTTTTTGCACAGAGACTGAGCCATGCCAACATCCTTCCTGGAAATCGTCGAACTGCCCGATGGGCGTATTGCCCTGCGTCGCGCAGAGGATGAAGAGGCGCTGGTGACTCTGGACTTCTCCGCTGATGCCAAGGCTTTTCTGCAGGGGCAGCACATCGAGGTGGCCAAGGCCATGCTCAATGTCGGCGTGCAGATGGCTGGCCGAATGGCTGAAGGCGATTTCAGTAGTGAAGAAGAAGGCTCGCGCGTTCTGCACTGAAGCCGCTACGGCTTAACGCAAACGGGGCTCCAATGGAGCCCCGTTTTCGTTGGTGGATCTTTAGCCCAGGCTGATATTCAGGCTTTGCGCCCCGCCGGCATTGGCGGCCTGCGCAAGGCGCTGGCGAGTGCTGTTCTCGACCGGATGCAGCCAACTGATCACGGTATGGCTGCGCCCGAGCTTCAGGGCTTCTTCCGCCAGTGCCAGGGCATTCTGCCCCTGCCGTGGATGCAGCAGGAGAATACGCTCACGGTTCAGGCCAGCTTCGCGCAGCCAGCTTTGCGTAAGGCTTGCTGGTGGTGCCACCAGGGTCAGCCAGCGCGCATCCTGGTTCTCGCTCAGCTCGCGTAGAATCGGGGCCAGCAAGTGCAGGCAGTGACCGGCAGCGCCACGCAGGGCCAGTTCGCTGAACGCCTGATCATCCTCGCTACGAGTGATGTCATTGGTCGCTAACCGTGGCTCGCTCGACGTTCCGGCAAGAAAGGCGTCGAAAAGGGGAAGTTGTGGGCGCTCGAACGACTGCTGCACGTACATGGTGTCTCCTCAGCGGCGGATTACACCGACGCTCAAACCTTCGATGACCAGATCCTGGTGTTCCAGGTCCACTTCGATCGGGGCAAACTCAGGATTCTCGGCAATCAGCCAGACCTTGTTGCCCTCGCGCTTGAAGCGTTTGACCGTCACTTCATCGTCGATACGGGCGACGACAATCTGGCCATTACGGGCTTCACGGGTGGTGTGCACGGCGAGCAGATCGCCATCGAAGATGCCGATGTCTTTCATGCTCATGCCGCGTACACGCAGTAGATAGTCGGCTTTGGGCTGAAAGAATGCCGGATTGATCTGGCAGGATTCCTCGACATGTTGCTGTGCAAGGATCGGTGCGCCGGCGGCGACACGGCCGATTACCGGGAGGCCCGCATCCTCGTTCGCGGCACCTGCCTCGAAGCCGGGAATGCGAATGCCGCGTGAAGCGCCTGGAGTCATCTCGATAGCCCCCTTGCGGGCGAGGGCCTTGAGGTGCTCTTCTGCGGCGTTGGGCGATTTGAACCCCAGTTCCTGAGCGATTTCCGCGCGGGTGGGTGGGTAGCCGTTGTCTTCCAGGCAGCGTTTGATGAAGGCGAGAATCTCGGCTTGGCGTGGCGTCAGTTTCAGCATGGCTGGGCTCTGTCTTTTTATACAGTGACTGGGATTATATACAGTAAGCGAGTCTTGGCAATGTCCATTTTTTGGATGCCTGCCGTCCGGCTTGTTACCCATGCCGGGTAATCTGCGTCTCTGCTTGTTGTAAGCTGTGACCAGCCGGCCAAAAGACGGCTCATGCGGCTTGACAATTCAGTGGGATGAAACGTATGTTTCAAACAAGTGTTTGTCAGGTGATAACTCATGGCTCAGTCGGAAACCGTTGAACGCATTCTCGATGCTGCGGAACAGCTGTTCGCGGAAAAAGGCTTCGCCGAGACATCGCTGCGTCTTATCACCAGCAAGGCCGGGGTCAACCTGGCTGCCGTCAATTACCACTTCGGTTCGAAGAAGGCGCTGATTCAGGCGGTCTTCTCGCGTTTCCTCGGGCCTTTCTGCGCCAGCCTGGAAAAGGAACTTGATCGCCGTCAGGCCAAGTCTGAAACCCAGGTTTCCCTGGAGGAGCTGCTCGAGCTTCTGGTCGAGCAGGCCCTGGCCGTTAAGCCGCGCAGCGGCAATGACCTGTCCATCTTCATGCGCCTGCTCGGTTTGGCCTTCAGCCAGAGTCAGGGTCACTTGCGCAAGTACCTGGAAGAGGTCTACGGCAAGGTGTTTCGTCGTTACATGCTGCTGGTGCATGAGGCTGCGCCGCGCATTCCGCCGCTTGAGCTGTTCTGGCGTGTGCACTTCATGCTTGGCGCCGCGGCGTTCAGCATGTCCGGCATCAAGGCGCTGCGGGCGATGGCCGAGACCGATTTTGGCGTCAACACCTCGATCGAGCAGGTGATGCGCATGATGGTGCCGTTCCTGGCTGCAGGCATGCGTTCTGAGACTGGGGTTGCCGACCCCGCCTTGGCTGGCGCGCAACTCAAACCGCGCAGCAAGACACCGAGCGCCGCGCCCAAGGTTTGACCTGACGGCAGGTGGGCTTGGCTTCGCCCTGCGGCCTGCTAAGCTAGCGGCCCATGTCCGATCTCGATTTACTCCATATCTCCATTGCCGACCAGGCGCTTTACGGCTTTCGTGCTGGGCGGCTGCTGCTGAGCTTGCCTGTCTCCACGGCGTTCAATGGGGTGGGTGAACTTAACGGTTCAGGCTGTACGCCGCGCGGGCTGCATCAGGTACGCGCGAAGATCGGCGCAGGTTTGCCTCTGGCCGCCGTATTGCGCGGTCGTCGCTGGACAGGGGAGGTGTGGTCACCTGAGCTGCACGAGCAGTTTCCTGGCCGCGACTGGATTCTCACCCGTGTTCTCTGGCTAAGCGGTCTTGAGCTGGGGCGCAATCGCCTGGGCGATGTCGATACCTTTCGCCGTTACATTTATCTGCATGGCACACCGGATACGGAACCCATGGGTACCCCGTTGTCCCATGGCTGCATTCGTTTGCGTAACGCCGACATGCTGGCGCTTTTCGAGCGCGTACCGCCGCACTGCAAGGTACGTATCGATGAGGCGCCCTGCCCGCAGTGGGCTGCAGACCAAGACTTCACGTAAGGAAATACACTCATGCAAGGCTCTTTGATGATGGACATCGCTGGCACCTGGTTGACCGCCGAGGATCGCCAGATGCTGCGCCAGCCCGAAGTGGGCGGTCTGATCATTTTTGCCCGCAATATCGAATCGCCGCGCCAGGTTCGCGAGCTGTGCCAGAGTATCCGTGCCCTGCGCCCGGATCTGCTGCTGGCGGTGGATCAGGAAGGTGGTCGGGTACAGCGTCTGCGCCAGGGCTTTCTGCGTCTGCCGGCGATGCGCGCCATCGCCGACAACGACAATGCCGAGGAGCTGGCCGAGCATTGCGGCTGGCTGATGGCCGCCGAGGTGTTGGCGGTTGGCCTGGATCTGAGTTTCGCGCCGGTACTGGATCTCGACCACCAGCGCAGTGCGGTGGTTGGCAGTCGCGCCTTCGAGGGTGATCCGCAGCGGGCCACCACGCTGGCGGCCGCTTTCATCCGCGGCATGCATCAGGCGGGGATGGCCGCTACCGGCAAACACTTCCCCGGGCACGGCTGGGCCGAGGCGGACTCTCATGTCGCCATCCCGCTCGACGAGCGCAGTCTCGATGATATCCGCGCTTGCGACATGCAGCCGTTCAAGCGTCTGGTGCACGAGCTCGATGCAGTGATGCCGGCGCATGTCATCTATTCTCAGGTTGACGAGCACCCGGCTGGCTTCTCCCGTCGCTGGTTGCAGGACATCTTGCGCGGCGAGTTGGGCTTCGAGGGTGTGATTTTCAGCGACGACCTGTCCATGGCCGGTGCCCATGTGGTCGGCGATGCCGGCAAGCGTATCGAGGCGGCACTGGCTGCGGGGTGCGATATGGGCCTGGTGTGCAATGACCGCGCTTCGGCCGAACTGGCGCTCAGTGCCTTGCAGCGTCTGCGAGTGACAGCGCCTGCGCGCCTCGAACGCATGCGTGGCCGTGGTTATGCCACTACCGAATACCGCCAGGTGCCACGCTGGCTTACCGCTGTGGCGGCCCTGAGAGCTGCACAGTTGCTCGACTGAGGATCTGCCTATGACTGTCTACGCCATTATCGGCGGCACCGGCCTGACCCAGCTGGAAGGGTTGACGATTCACGAAGCGCTGCCGCTGGATACCCCTTACGGGGCGCCCTCCGCCGATATCCTGCGGGGCAGTTACGCCGGGCGCGAAGTGCTGTTTCTCGCCCGCCATGGCCAGCCGCACCGGATTCCTCCGCATCAGGTGAACTACCGGGCCAACCTCTGGGCGCTCAAGCAGGCCGGCGCCAAGGCCATTGTCGCGGTCAATGCGGTGGGGGGGATTCATGCTGCCATGGGCGCTGGGCATTTCTCCGTGCCACATCAGATCATCGATTACACCTCCGGGCGTGCGCACACCTTTTACGAAGGCGATCTGGAGCACGTGACCCACGTCGATTTCAGCCTGCCGTACGACAAGCAACTGCGCGAGGCGTTGGTGGCGGCGCTGCGGGCCGAAAACGCGGCATTCAGCGATCACGGAATCTATGGTTGCACTCAGGGGCCGCGACTGGAAACGGCGGCGGAAATCGCCCGCATGGAGCGCGATGGCTGCGACCTAGTAGGCATGACCGGCATGCCCGAAGCGGTGTTGGCGCGCGAATTGGCGCTGCCCTATGCCTGCCTGGCGCTGGTGGTGAATCCGGCGGCGGGGAAATCCAGCGCGCTGATCACCATGGCCGAGATCGAGCGAGTGATCGAGCAGAGCATGGGGACGGTCAAGGCGGTGTTGGCACGCGTGCTGAGTAACTAGCTTCTCTACAAAGGCAGCGGTCAATGCCCGTCAGTCAGGCGTCGACGCGCCGAATCCGTAGGCGCGGCGCCCCGCCGCGAATCAGGGCGGAGCGCACTTGAAAAACTTCGCCCTGGGGCGAGGCTCCTACGCAAGGCTGGCGGCATCAGATTTCCGCTCAGAGCGGGCTGATGCGTACCAGTGCGCCCAGGCTGCCATGGTCCAGGTAGGTCAGGCTGTTGTCCTTCAGGCGCTGAGCCACTTTCATGTGCTCGCTGCTCTCGAGCAGGCCGTCGCCGCTGAATTGGTTGATCCACAGCTCCAGGTCCAGGTCGGCAAAGCGCTCCTGAGTAAAGCTCAGGGTGCCTTCGACCACTTGATGGCCGAAGCGCTCTTCACCGCTGCTGACGGCCACTCGGCTCGGCGAGCTGCCGATGGTCTGGCTCCAGGCCTTGTGCAGCAATACCTGATAACCGCTGCCCGGATTGAGCTTGGCCGCCTCGCCATCTAGCGTTGTCGGGCGTTCGTTGCCAGTGATCGGCAATGCTGTGCCCGCCCAGTCGTCCGGTGCCACCTTGGGGGCGAAGACGGGTTCGCCGGCCTGGCGGAATACCAGCAATTCGACCTGATAAAGACGTTCGGCAAAGGCGCTCGGTGCCAGCAGGCAGAGCAGCAGGGCGATCAGGTGCAATGGGCGCATGTGTGAGTCCTTCAGGTGGTGGGCGCGAGGCGCTCGAGCAGGGCTTCCAGGGTGTTGAAGCGTTCTTCCGCGCGCTCCATCGGCACCTGGATCTTGAAGACGGTGGCGCCTTCGAACTTGTAGCGTTTTGGCTGAGCCTGGATCAGTTTGATCAGGGTCAGCGGGTCGACGCAGGTTTCCGCGGCGAACTCGATTCGTCCACCCTGCGGGCCGGCGTCGACCTTGCTGATGCCGAGCTTGTCGGCCTGCAGCTTGAGCAGGGTCAGGCGCATGAGGTTCTTGGTCGGCTCCGGCAGCAGGCCGAAACGGTCGATCATCTCTACCTGAAGCTCCTTCAGACCGTCCTCGTCGCTGGCATTGGCGATGCGTTTGTAGAGGATCAGGCGGCTGTGCACGTCGGGCAGGTAGTCCTCGGGGATCAGCGCCGGTACACGCAGGTTGATCTCCGGGCCGCCGCCCAATGGCTGGTCGAGGTTCGGCTGCTCGCCTTTCTGGATAGCCTTGACCGCGCGTTCGAGCATTTCCATGTAGAGGGTGAAGCCGACCGCTTGAATCTGCCCGCTCTGGCCGTCGCCAAGCAGTTCGCCAGCGCCGCGGATTTCCAGGTCATGGGTGGCGAGGACGAAGCCGGCGCCGAGGTCCTGAGCGCCCGCGATGGCCTCCAGGCGTTTTTCCGCATCCGGGGTCATCTGCTTGCGCGGTGGCGTCAGCAGGTAGGCGTAGGCCTGGTGGTGGCTACGACCGACACGGCCGCGCAACTGGTGCAGCTGGGCCAGGCCAAACTTGTCGGCGCGGTCGATGATGATGGTGTTGGCGCTAGGCACGTCGATACCGGTCTCGATGATGGTCGAGGCCACCAGCACGTTGAAGCGCTTGTGGTAGAAGTCGCTCATCACCTGCTCGAGATCGCGTTCGCGCATCTGCCCGTGACCGATGCCGATACGCGCTTCGGGCACCAGCTCGGCCAGCTCACTGGCGCATTTCTCGATGGTCTTTACATCGTTGTGCAGGTAGTAGACCTGGCCACCGCGCAGCAGCTCGCGCAGCAGCGCTTCCTTGATGGTCGGCTTGTTGCTTTCCATGACGAAGGTGCGCACCGACAGACGCCGCGCTGGTGGCGTGGCGATGATCGACAGGTCGCGCATGCCGGCCACGGCCATGTTCAGCGTGCGCGGGATTGGCGTGGCAGTCAGGGTGAGGATGTCGACCTCGCTGCGCAGGGCCTTGAGCTGTTCCTTCTGGCGCACGCCGAAGCGGTGTTCCTCGTCGATGATGGCCAGACCGAGGTTGTGGAACTTGACGTCGTCCTGCAGCAGCTTGTGCGTGCCGATGACGATATCCACCTTGCCTTCGGCCAGTTGCTGCACGGCCTCGCCGACTTCCCTGGCGCTCTTGAAGCGGCTCATCACCTCGACCTTCACCGGCCAGTCGGCGAAGCGGTCGCGGAAGCTGTTGTAGTGCTGCTGGGCGAGCAGGGTGGTGGGCACCAGCACGGCGACCTGCTTGCCGCTGTGCGCGGCGATGAAGGCGGCGCGCATGGCCACCTCGGTCTTGCCGAAGCCGACGTCGCCGCAGACCAGGCGATCCATCGGCTTGCCGGCCAGCATGTCGGCGCGCACGGCATCGATGGCGGCCTGTTGGTCCGGGGTTTCCTCGAAGGGGAAACCAGCGCTGAAGGTGGCGTAGTCCAGTGCCGGGTCCTGGAAGGCGAAGCCTTCGCGAGCGGCGCGGCGGGCGTAGATGTCGAGCAACTCGGCGGCAACATCGCGCACCTGTTCGGCCGCCTTGCGCTTGGCCTTCTGCCAGACCTCCGAGCCGAGGCGATGCAGCGGCGCCAGGGCATCGTCACTGCCGGTGTAGCGGGCGATCAGATGCAGGCTGGCCACGGGTACGTAGAGCTTGGCTTCGTCGGCATACTGCAGGGCGAGGAATTCGGCGGCCTGGCCATCGAACTCCATGGTCACCAGGCCCAGGTAGCGGCCGACGCCGTGATCGATATGTACCACCGGCGCGCCTTCGCGCAGCTCGGTGAGGTTCTTGATCACGTTGTCGCCGCCTTCTCGGCCTTTTTCGCGGCGGCGACGCTGCATCACGCGCTGGCCGAACAGCGGGCTTTCGGCGATCAGTGCCAGGTCGTCGAGCAGCAGGCCTTCATCCAGTGGTGCGATGCAGATGTTGAGGCGTTCAGGGCTGGCGACGAAGGCCGGCCAGCCCTCGACTTCCCGGGGTTTGAGCTTGAGGCGGGCGAGCAGTTCCAGCAGCACTTCGCGGCGACCGGCTGATTCGGCGCAGAACAGCACGCGGCCTGGATATTCTTCGATAAAGCGGCGCAACGCCGCCAGCGGCTCGCCGGCCTTGGCCTGAATCGCCAGGTCGGGCAGGGCGCGTGCGTCAAAACGGGTCTGGCCGACGCCGGGCTCGATATCGTCCTGATTGACCACTACGCGCGGCCAGCTCTTCAGGCGGGCGAAGCAGTCCTCGACCGGCAGGAAAATGTCGGCAGGTGGCAGTAGCGGGCGCTCCGGGTCGACTCGGCGGTCCTCATAGCGGCTCCGCGCATCTGTCCAGAAATGCTCGGCAGCCTTTTCGATGCCGGGCAGGGAAAATACCTGGGTGTCGCCTGGCAGGTAGTCGAACAGGGTGTCTGTCTCTTCGAAGAACAGCGGCAGGTAGTACTCGATGCCGGCGGGGGTGATGCCGGTGGAAAGGTCCTGATAGATCGGGCAGCGACGGAAATCCACGTCGAAGCGCTCGCGGAAACGCCCGCGGAAATCGGTGACAGCTTTCTTTTCCAACGGAAATTCACGCGCCGGCAACAGACGGATCGACTCGACCTTGTCCACCGAGCGCTGGGTCTCGGGGTCGAAGGTGCGCAGGGTTTCGATTTCGTCGTCGAACAGGTCGATGCGGTAGGGCGTGTCACTGCCCATCGGGAACAGATCGATCAATGCGCCGCGCACGGCGAACTCGCCGTGTTCGTAAACGGTGTCGACGCAGCGGTAGCCGGCGGCCTCCAAGCGGCCGCGCATCTGCTCCACATCGAGTTTCTGGCCTACATCCAGCACCAGGCTGCCACACAGCAGAAAGCGCTTCGGCGCCAGGCGGTGTAGGGCGGTGGTGATCGGCACTACGAGGATGCCGCGGCTCAGCTGCGGCAGGCGATAGAGTGCTGCGATGCGTTGCGAGATGATGTCCTGGTGCGGCGAGAAGACATCGTAGGGCAGGGTTTCCCAGTCGGGAAAGTGCAGCACTGGCAGGTCGGGGGCGAAGAACACCAGTTCTTCCTGCAGCCGCTCGGCGCTCTGGCTGCCTTCGGTGAGTACCAGCGTGAAGCGTCCGGCATTGCTGGCCGCTTCGGCGATAGTTAGAGACAGCGCGGCGCCGGGCAGGTTACCCCACTGTTGTTTGCCGGCGCTGGCCGGTAGAGACGGAAGACGCAGTACGGACACGGGCGGCTCACGGTCGTGACGAAAGGCCGGGAATTGTAGCGGGGCTTGGTGGTCAATGTCAGTCGCGACAGGCGCGCATTGCTCATGCCCGCGCGCGCCGTCATAATGTAGCCCCTTTTTTCAGCCCCTACATGTGGAAGGTACTGCCCGTGACTCAGAAGCCCGACCAGTGTCTCGGTGAATGGATCGATCGTGAAGCCCTCGCGGAAGCGATGATTCCGCTGATTGGTCAGCTCTATCGCAACAACAATGTGGTGACCTCGATCTATGGCCGTGGCCTGATCAACCGTTCGGTCATCGACATCCTCAAGGCTCACCGTTTCGCTCGCCATCGCCTTGCCGATGAGGCTGAACTGTCGGTGCACGACACCTTCCCCATGCTCAAGGCCATGAGCGAGCTCAAGCTGGGCGCCGCCTCCGTGGACCTGGGCAAGCTGGTTGCCAAGTTCAAGGCCGAAGGCGCTGGTCGCAGCGTCGAGCAGTTCGTCAAGGACGAGCTGGCCGAGGTGGTCGGCAAGCAGAACGGTTCCGGTCGTGAAGGCACCGATGTGGTCCTCTACGGCTTTGGTCGTATCGGCCGCCTGCTGGCGCGCATCCTGATCGAGAAGACCGGTGGTGGCGACGGCCTGCGCCTGCGTGCCATTGTTGTGCGTAAGGGTGCCAGCAACGATCTGGTCAAGCGTGCCAGCCTGCTGCGTCGTGACTCGGTACACGGCAAGTTCAACGGCACCATCACCATCGATGAAGAGAACAACACCCTGACGGCCAACGGCAACCTGATCCAGGTGATCTATGCCAAGGACCCGAAGGAAGTCGACTACACCCAGTACGGCATCAAGAACGCACTGTTGGTGGACAACACTGGTGTGTGGCGTGATGCCGAGGGCTTGGGTCAGCACCTGGCCTGCCCGGGCGTCGATCGCGTCGTTCTCACCGCACCTGGCAAGGGCGCGCTGAAGAACATCGTGCACGGCATCAACCACAGCGAAATCACCGCTGAGGACAAGATCATCTCCGCGGCTTCCTGCACCACCAACGCCATCGTGCCGGTGCTCAAGGCGGTCAATGATCAGTACGGCATCGTCAACGGTCACGTCGAGACCGTTCACTCGTACACCAACGACCAGAACCTGATCGACAACTTCCACAAAGGCAGTCGTCGTGGTCGTAGCGCCGCGCTGAACATGGTCATCACCGAAACCGGCGCTGCTACCGCTGCGGCCAAGGCGCTGCCGGTTCTGAAAGGCAAGCTGACCGGCAACGCCATTCGTGTGCCGACGCCGAACGTGTCCATGGCCATCCTCAATCTGAACCTGGAGAAGGCCACCACTCGCGAAGAGATCAACGAGTACCTGCGCCAGATGGCCATGCACTCGGATCTGCAGAAGCAGATCGACTTCGTCAGCTCGCAGGAAGTGGTATCGACCGACTTCGTCGGTTCGCGCCATGCCGGCGTGGTGGATGCCGAAGCCACCATCGCCAACGATAACCGCGTTGTGCTGTACGTCTGGTACGACAACGAGTTTGGTTACAGCTGCCAGGTGGTGCGCGTGATGGAAGACATGGCTGGGGTCAACCCGCCGGCCTTCCCGCGTTAAGCGTCAAGGTTGCAAAAAAAACGGGAGCTTCGGCTCCCGTTTTTTTATGCCCGGAATCTGGCCTGGCGAGGTTGTCGAGTTGATCTCGGGCAGCATCGAGTTTGTTGCGCCCTGTTACCGAAAGGCCAAAAAAAGCAAGCGCTTGGGTGGTCAGTGCCGGGGGGCGTCTTTATAATCAAGCGGATTTTTTACCCAGGTTTGGCGCCTTCCTCCACGCCCATATCGTATCGGCGTGGTCGGGTCTATTAGACCTTCGGTAGCGCCGCCTGTCCTATAAAAAGCTTTCTAAATCAGTGGTTAGGCAAACCTATGATCAAACTAAAGCATGGGCTTGATTTGCCCATAACGGGTGCGCCGGCACAGCGTATCGAGGCCGCCAGGCCCGTACGCAGTGTCGCCGTCATCGGCTTCGACTATCACGGGATGAAGCCGACGATGGAAGTGCAGGTCGGTGACCGGGTCAAACTCGGTCAATTGCTGTTTACCGACAAGAAGACACCCGGCGTGCGCTATACCGCCCCTGCGGCTGGCGTGATCAGCGCCATCCATCGTGGTGAGAAGCGTGTCCTGCAGTCCGTTGTCATCGACATCGAAGGCGACGAGCAGGAAACCTTCAGCCAGTATGCTGCCGACCAACTCGACTCACTGAGCGACGAGCAGGTTCGCGAGAACCTGCAGCAGTCCGGTCTTTGGACTGCGCTGCGCACCCGTCCGTTCAGCAAGGTGCCGGCGCTGGATGCCGTACCCAGCTCGATTTTCGTGACTGCAGTCGATACCCACCCGCTTGCCGCCGATCCTGCGGTGATCATCGGTGAACATGCCGCTGACTTCGAAAACGGCCTGAAGGTTCTCGGTAACCTGGCCAAGATCTTCCTGTGCAAGGCCGAGGGTGTCAGCCTGCCGGGCGAGCATGTTGCCAAGGTGCAAAGCGAAGCCTTTGCCGGCCCGCACCCGGCGGGGCTGCCAGGCACTCACATTCATTTCCTCGACCCGGTCAGCACCAGCAAGAGTGTCTGGCAAATCGGTTATCAGGACGTGATCGCGGTGGGCAAACTGTTCACCACCGGCCAGCTGTTCGTCGAGCGTGTGGTTGCGCTGGGCGGTCCGGTCGCCGAGCAGCCGCGTCTGCTGCGCACGCGTCTGGGCGCCAACCTGGAAGAACTCACCGCCGGTGAGCTCAAGCCAGGTTTCAATCGTGTGATTTCCGGCTCGGTGTTCGGCGGTCGTACCGCTCAAGGTGCCTTCGCCTTCCTCGGCCGTTACCACAACCAGGTGTCTTGCCTGGTGGAAGGCAACGACCGCGAGATGATGCATTACCTGCGTGCCGGCGTTAACAAGCACTCGGTATTGAACATCTTCGTCTCCAAGCTGGCCGGTGCCAAGCTGTTCAACTTCACCACTACCACCAACGGCAGCCCGCGCGCCATGGTGCCGGTGGGCAACTACGAAGCCGTGATGCCGCTGGATATCCTGCCGACTCAACTGCTGCGCTATCTGATCGTTGGCGACACCGAGATGGCTCAGAAACTGGGTTGCCTGGAACTCGACGAAGAAGACCTGGCTCTGTGCACCTATGTGTGCGCCGGCAAGTATGAATATGGCCCGATCCTGCGGGACAACCTCACCCGCATCGAGAAGGAGGGTTAATCCGTGGGCATTCGTGCATTCCTCGACAAGATCGAGCACAACTTCGAAAAGGGCGGCAAGTACGAGAAGTGGTATGCCCTCTACGAGGCCATCGACACCTTCTTCTATCGTCCTGGCAGCGTGACCAAGACCACCGCTCACGTGCGCGACGGCATCGACCTCAAGCGCATGATGATCACCGTGTGGCTGTGCACCTTCCCGGCGATGTTCTTCGGCATGTGGAACACCGGCTACCAGGCCAACCTGATCTTCGCTCAGAGCCCCGAGCTGCTGGCGAGCCAGGAAGGCTGGCGTTTCGCCCTGATCGGCTCGCTGGCCGGTTTCGATCCGAACAGCCTGTGGGACAACTTCATCCAGGGCGCCGCCTACTTTCTGCCCGTCTACGCGGTGACCTTCATCGTCGGCGGCTTCTGGGAAGTGCTGTTCGCTTCGATCCGCAAGCATGAAGTCAACGAAGGCTTCTTCGTCACGTCCGTGCTGTTCGCCCTGATCCTGCCGCCGAGCATTCCGCTGTGGCAGGTCGCTCTGGGCATCAGCTTCGGTGTGGTGATCGGCAAGGAAGTGTTCGGTGGTACCGGCAAGAACTTCCTCAACCCGGCACTGACCGGCCGTGCCTTCCTGTTCTTCGCCTATCCGGCGCAGATGTCCGGTGATGCGGTCTGGACGGCGGTCGATGGTTTTGCCGGCGCCACTTCGCTAAGCCTGGCAGCCTCCGGCGGCATCGAGAACGTGATCAACAACGGCATCACCTGGATGGACGCCTTCGTCGGCACCATTCACGGCTCGCTCGGCGAGACCAGCACCCTGGCGATTGCCATCGGCGGCCTGGTCCTGCTGATCACCAAGATCGCCTCCTGGCGCATCGTCGTCGGCGTGATGCTGGGCATGATCGGCCTGAGCCTGCTGCTTAACCTGATCGGTTCCACCACCAACCCGATGTTCGCCATGCCCTGGTACTGGCATCTGGTAGTGGGCGGCTTTGCCTTCGGCATGTTCTTCATGGCCACCGACCCGGTGTCGGCGTCGATGACCAACACCGGCAAATGGATCTTTGGTGCTCTGATCGGTGTGATGGTGGTGCTGATCCGTGTGGTCAACCCGGCCTTCCCCGAGGGCATGATGCTGGCGATTCTGTTCGCCAACCTGTTTGCACCGCTGATCGACCACTTCGTCGTTCAAGCCAATATCAAGCGGAGGCTGGCACGCAATGTCTAGTCAAAAAGAATCCACCGTCCGCACGCTGACGGTGGCCGTGCTGGTGTGTCTGGTGTGCTCGGTGTTCGTCGCCGGCGCAGCCATTGCACTGAAGCCGACTCAGGTTGAAAACCGCCTGCTGGACAAGCAACGCAGCATCCTGGCCATTGCCGGCCTGGGTGAGGCGGGCATGTCCGGCGCCAAGGTCAAGGAGCTGTTCGACAGCACCATCACCGCCAAGCTGGTGGATCTGGAGAGTGGCAAGTTCTCCGATGCCTTCGACCCCATCACCTTCGACCCACTCAAGGCAGCCAAGGATCCGAAGACCTCCAGCGCGCTCAAGGGCAGTGAGGATATCGCCGGTATCAAGCGCCAGGAGCGTTACACCACCGTTTACATGGTGGAAAAGGACGGTGAAGTCGAAACCCTGATCCTGCCGGTGCGCGGCTACGGCCTGTGGTCGACCCTGCACGGCTTTATCGCGGTCAAGGGTGATCTCAATACCGTGGTTGGCATGGGCTTCTACCAGCACGGCGAGACTCCTGGTCTCGGCGGCGAGGTGGACAACCCGAAATGGAAGGGCCAGTGGCCAGGCAAGACCCTGTTCGACGACAACGACAAGTTGGCCGTACAGGTGGTCAAGGGCGGCGTAGATCCGCAAAGCCCGAACGCTACCCACCAGGTCGATGGCCTGGCCGGCGCCACTCTGACCAGTGTCGGTGTGGACAACCTGCTGAAGTTCTGGCTTGGCCAGAACGGCTTCGGTCCGTTTATCGCTAACCTGCGTGCAGGGGAGGCTTGATCATGTCGCAGCCGACTATTAAAGAAGTCCTGCTCAACCCGGTCTTCAACAACAACCCCATTGGCCTGCAGATCCTCGGGATCTGTTCGGCCCTGGCGGTCACCTCGAACCTGCAGACCGCACTGGTGATGTCTGCCGCGCTGACCCTGGTGACCGGTTTCTCCAACCTGTTCATCTCTATGATCCGCAGCCAGATCCCCAGCTCGATCCGCATGATCGTGCAGATGGTGATCATCGCCTCGCTGGTGATCGTGGTCGATCAGGTGCTCAAGGCCTACGCCTTCAGTCTGTCCAAACAGCTGTCGGTGTTCGTCGGTCTGATCATCACCAACTGCATCGTGATGGGTCGCGCCGAAGCCTTCGCCATGCAGAACCCGCCGGTGCTGTCGTTCTTCGACGGTATCGGTAACGGCCTGGGCTACAGCGCCATGCTGGTTGCCCTGGGCATCATTCGCGAGCTGTTCGGCGCGGGCAAACTGATGGGTTACGAGATCTTCTCGGTGGTCAATGACGGCGGCTGGTACCAGCCCAACGGCATGCTGCTGCTGCCGCCATCGGCATTCTTCCTGATCGGTCTGTTCATCTGGGCCATCCGTAGCTGGAAGAAGGATCAGATCGAGGCCAACGCTTACAAGATGGCGCCTCAGGTATCCAGCAAGGAGGCCTATTAATGGAACATTACATCAGCCTGTTCGTCCGTGCGGTGTTCGTCGAGAACATGGCGCTGGCGTTCTTCCTCGGCATGTGTACCTTCATCGCCATCTCCAAGAAGGTGGAAACCGCCATCGGCCTCGGCATCGCCGTGGTCGTGGTGCTGGGTATCACCATGCCGGTGAACAACCTGATCTACACCAATATCCTCAAGGATGGTGCGCTGGCCTGGGCCGGCCTGCCTGAGGTAGATCTGTCGTTCCTCGGTCTGCTGACCTTCATCGGGGTGATCGCTGCACTGGTACAGATCCTCGAGATGACTCTGGATAAGTACGTGCCGTCGCTGTACAACGCCCTCGGTGTGTTCCTGCCGCTGATTACCGTGAACTGCGCCATCATGGGTGGCTCGCTGTTCATGGTCGAGCGCGACTACAACCTGGCCGAAAGCACCGTCTACGGCATCGGCGCTGGCGTGTCCTGGGCGTTGGCGATTGCTGCGCTGGCTGGTATCCGCGAGAAGCTCAAGTACAGCGATGTACCGGCTGGTCTGCAGGGTCTGGGCATCACCTTCATCACCATCGGTCTGATGTCGCTGGGCTTCATGTCCTTCTCCGGCGTGCAGCTGTAAGGAAAGGATGAACAGATGAATTACGAAATCTTCCTCGCCATCGGCATGTTCACCGCCATCGTTCTCGCGTTGGTGCTGATCATTCTCGCTGCTCGCGCCAAGCTGGTTTCCAGCGGCGACGTGAACATCGAAATCAACGGCGAAAAAACCATCGTGGTCCCGGCTGGCGGCAAGCTGCTGCAAACCCTGGCCGACAACGGCATCTTCCTGTCGTCCGCTTGCGGTGGCGGCGGTACCTGCGCCCAGTGCAAGTGCATCATCGAGTCTGGCGGTGGCGAGATGCTCTCCACCGAAGAGTCGCACTTCACCAAGCGTGAGGCCCGCGAAGGCTGGCGCCTGTCCTGCCAGGCCGCGGTCAAGCAGGACATGAAGATCGAAGTGCCAGAAGAAGTCTTCGGCGTGAAGAAGTGGGAATGCACGGTGGAGTCCAACCCCAACGTCGCCACCTTCATCAAGGAGCTGACGCTGAAGCTGCCGGAAGGTGAAAACGTCGACTTCCGCGCCGGTGGTTATGTGCAGCTGGAATGCCCGCCACACACCGTGTACTACAAGGACTTCGACATCCAGGAGGAGTATCGCGGCGACTGGGACAAGTTCAACCAGTGGAAGTACGTGTCCAAGGTCGACGAGACCGTGATCCGTGCCTATTCCATGGCCAACTACCCGGAAGAGCGCGGTCTGGTGAAGTTCAACATCCGTATCGCCTCGCCGCCCCCCGGCAAGGACGATCTGCCGCCGGGCAAGATGTCGTCCTACGTGTTCAGCCTCAAGCCGGGCGACAAGATCACCGTGTACGGGCCCTTCGGTGAGTTCTTCGCCAAGGACACCGACGCCGAGATGGTCTTCATCGGTGGTGGTGCCGGCATGGCGCCGATGCGTTCGCACATCTTCGACCAGCTCAAGCGCCTGAAGTCCAAGCGCAAGATCAGCTTCTGGTATGGCGCGCGTTCCATGCGCGAGTCGTTCTACAACGAAGAGTACGATCAGCTGGCCGCGGAAAACCCGAACTTCGAATGGCACCTGGCGCTGTCCGACCCGCAGCCGGAAGACAACTGGACCGGTCTCAAGGGCTTCATTCACAACGTGCTGTACGAGAACTACCTGAAGGACCACCCGGCTCCTGAGGATTGCGAGTTCTACATGTGCGGCCCACCCATGATGAATGCCGCAGTGATCAAGATGCTCACCGACCTGGGCGTCGAGCCGGAGAACATCCTCCTCGACGACTTCGGCGGCTAACGCATGAGGTCCGCTGTACTCCAGCCCGTTATCGCTGTCGCCCTGGCGGCAGCCCTAACGGGCTGCTTGCATTCTGAACGGATCGAAGAGTTCGGTGGCCCGACCATGGGCAGCACCTATTCGATCAAATACGTCCGCAGTGAAGGTGTCGCGCCGCAAGCCGAACTCAAGGCCGCGACCGAGGCGATCCTCGCCGAGATCGATCTGCAGATGTCCACCTATCGCGATGATTCGCTGATCGAGCAGTTCAACCGGGCGCCGGCTGGCACCTGCCAGGCCATGCCCAAGGGCGTGCTGGACTTGGTGCGCGCCGGTGATCGCCTGCATCAGGAGAGCCAGGGCTATTTCGACCTGACGCTGGAGCCGTTGCTCGATCTCTGGGGCTTCGGGCCCAAAGGGCAGGGCGAGGCCGTGCCGGACGCTGAACGCCTGGCTGAAGTGCGCCAGCGGGTCGGTCAACAGCACCTGAGCATCGAAGGCGAGCAACTGTGCAAGGGCGTCGACGTGGAAGTCGACTTCAACAGCATCGCTGCTGGCTACGCTGTCGATCGGATCGTCGCGCGTCTGGGCGAGTTGGGTGTCACCAGTTACCTGGTCGAGGCCACCGGCGAGCTCAAGGCGGCTGGCTTCAAGCCTGATGGCAGCCACTGGCGTATCGGCCTGGAGGCGCCGCGTAATGATCAGCGCGTCGCTCAGCGCATCCTGCAGCTCGATGGTTACGGTATTTCCACCTCGGGTGACTATCGCAACTACTTCGAAGAGAACGGCCAACGCTATTCGCACACGCTCGATCCGCTGACCGGCAAACCGGTCAATCACAAACTGGCAGCTGTCACGGTGGCCGATCCATCGACCTTGCGCGCCGATGGCTTGTCTACTCTATTGATGGTGCTGGGGCCGGATGCCGGTATGGCCTTCGCCGAGCGCAACGGTATCGCGGCGTTTTTCGTGACGCGTGAGGGCGAGGGCTTCGTCTCACAGGGCACGACCGCATTCGAGCAGCTATTCGCTGCAGGAGATGAGCAATGACTTTTCTGGTTGTATTTCTGGCCATGATCCTGGTCGTCGGCATGATGGCCGTCGGCGTGATCATGGGGCGCAAACCCATCGCCGGTTCCTGCGGTGGCATCGCCAATCTGGGTATCGAGAAAGAATGCTCGATCTGTGGTGGTAGCCGTGAGAAGTGCGAAGAGGTCAATCGCGACAACGGCGAAGCGCCCAACACCGACCTGGCTTACGACGCGAGCAAGCGCTAAGCCAGACGGCATGCTTTGATAGCCGGCAGCTGTAATCCACTGCCGGCCCTGCCGAGGGTGCGCCACAAGCGCTCCGGCCTGATCTGAAGGAGTAAACATGGCGGTCTACAACTACGATGTGGTGGTGCTGGGCTCCGGCCCGGCGGGCGAGGGCGCGGCAATGAACGCGGCCAAGGCCGGGCGCAAGGTGGCCGTGGTGGACAACCGTCCGCTGGTCGGTGGCAACTGTACCCACCTCGGCACCATCCCCTCCAAGGCGCTGCGCCACTCGGTGCGGCAGATCATGCAGTTCAACACCAACCCGATGTTTCGCCAGATTGGCGAGCCGCGCTGGTTCTCCTTCCCCGATGTGCTGAAAAGCGCCGAGAAGGTGATCGCCAAGCAAGTCACTTCGCGCACGGGCTACTACGCGCGCAACCGCATCGACACCTATTTCGGCACCGCCAGCTTCGCCGACGAGCAGACGATCGAAGTGGTCTGCCTCAATGGCGTAGTGGAAAAGCTGGTGGCCAAGCAGATCGTCATCGCCACCGGCTCGCGTCCCTATCGCCCGGCCGATGTCGATTTTCGTCACCCGCGTATCTACGATAGCGACACCATTCTCAGCCTCGGCCATACGCCGCGTCGCCTGATCATCTACGGAGCCGGGGTGATCGGTTGCGAGTACGCCTCGATCTTCAGTGGTCTGGGTGTGCTGGTCGACCTGATCGACAACCGCGATCAGTTGCTCAGTTTCCTCGACTCGGAAATCTCCGACGCGCTCTCCTACCACCTGCGCAACAACAACGTGCTGATTCGTCACAACGAAGAGTACGAGCGCATCGAGGGGGTGGAGAACGGCGTGGTGTTGCACCTGAAATCGGGCAAGAAGATCAAGGCCGACGCCCTGCTGTGGTGTAACGGCCGTACCGGCAACACCGATCAGTTGGGCCTGGAGAACATCGGCATCGCGGTCAACAGCCGTGGCCAAATCCAGGTCGACGAGTACTATCGCACCGAGGTCAGCAATATCTACGCCGCCGGTGACGTGATCGGCTGGCCGAGCCTGGCCAGTGCTGCGGCTGACCAGGGCCGTTCCGCTGCCGGCAGCATCGTCGAAAATGGCAGCTGGCGCTTCGTCGATGACGTACCGACCGGCATCTACACCATTCCGGAGATCAGTTCGATTGGCAAGACCGAGCGTGAACTGACCCAGGCCAAGGTGCCTTACGAAGTCGGCAAGGCCTTCTTCAAGGGCATGGCCCGTGCGCAGATCTCGGTCGAGCCGGTGGGCATGCTGAAGATACTCTTCCATCGTGAAACCCTGGAAGTGTTGGGCGTGCACTGCTTTGGCTATCAGGCCTCGGAGATCGTCCACATCGGCCAGGCAATCATGAACCAGAAGGGTGAAGCCAACAGCATCAAGTACTTCATCAACACCACCTTCAACTACCCGACCATGGCCGAGGCCTATCGGGTTGCCGCGTTCGACGGCCTCAACCGGCTTTTTTGAGCGGCTCCGGCCGGCGGCCTGAGCCGGCCGGGGAGACAAGCTGGGTAGTGGCTTCCGAATGGCGCTGGCCGAATCGGGAGAGCTTCTAGCGTCTCAGGCGGCAGCAAACGACAAAACCGGCTCTTGGGCCGGTTTTTTTCGTTCTCGGGCGTTGTGTTCGTAGCCCGGATGCAATCCGGGAATGC
>JBLUOL010000026.1:0-40114 GCA_048065775.1 Pseudomonas sp. GW6 | reverse complement strand
GATCAGGTGCAGGCGTGGACTTTCCATTGCCGATAGCAAGCCTTGAAACCTGCCGGCCTGATCGAAGCCGATGGAGGTGGCGATGCTCTCGCCGCCGCTGGCCGGGCGTTGCAGCCAGGTGGGCAGGGTCGGGTCGTCGTGGGCCAGGGCGTTAAGGCCGAGTTCGGCGAGGCTGCGGCTTTGACCGTCGATCACCAGCCCCTGTGGCTCCAGTCGTCCGCTGTCATTGTCGAGCAGATAGAGCAGTCCGCCCTGGGCATCGCTGATCGATACCGTGGCGTCCATCACCCGCTTGATCAGCGCGTCGAAATGGGTTTCCGCGGAAAGGCTGGCAGCGATGTCGAGGAAGCTCGACAGGGTCTCCTTCATGCTGGCCATCGACACCGCCAACTGGTCGACTTCGAGAATCGGCGAGCGGCCGCTGGCCGGGTAGTCGAAGTCGAAGCGGCGGATGGCCTGTGCTTCCTGGACCAGGCTGCGCAAGGGTTTGACCACCAGACGCGAGGTCAGCCAGCCCAGGGGCAGGCACAGCAGGAGGGTGGTCAGGGTGATCAAGGCGCCCTGCCAGCGGATGCGGTAGGCCTCGGCCAGCAGCTCATGCTCGGGCACCAGCAACGCCAGATGAAGCCCTTGTGGGCCGCCTTCCTGAATGTGCCGGTGGGCCATGGCCCAGCGCTGCCTGGCCAGTTCGATGATGCCTTGGTCCTGTTCGTTGAGATGGCCGGCCAGTAGTTCACCCAACGCGGGGTTGAGCTCGCTGACCTTGACCAGGGAAACCTTGCCGTCGACCTCCTTGAGCAGGCGGTTGCTTTCGGGGTAGGCAATCGCGTTGCCGTCACCGTCGGCGAGCACCACCTGGCTGTTGGGTGTGACGCGGTGGGTCGCCAGGGTAGCGGAGAGGTCGTCGAGGGTAAGGTCGGCGCCAAGTACCGTGGTCAGGCCGCTGCGTTTGGCCAGGGTGGTGCCGATTTCCTGAGTCGAGAAGAACAGATAGGGCGCTGTGGTGATCTGCCCGCCATTGCCGCGGGCGCGCTTGAACCACTCGCGCACGCGTGGATCGTAGGGTTCGCTGAGGTTCTGTCGACGGGTCAGCGGGTTCAGCGAGCCGTCATAGAACAGGTAGTCGCTCTCGGTTCTAGCGCTGCTGCGGTCGATGGCCCAGACCTGATAGGCAGCGTTGTCCGGCGCGTCGAAGCGCTGCTTGAGCATGTCGCTGCGCAGCGGCCTGACCATGAAGAAGTCGCCATCCTCATCGCCGAGATAGATCGAGGCCAGTTTGGGGTTGTCGCGCAGGGCCTGAACGAACAGCGGCAGCATTTCCAGGCGTTCATCGAGCGTGTCGGCCTCGGTGGCAGGGTGCAGGGCCAGCAGGCTGAGCAGGTGGCGTATGGGACGATAGGTATTGTCCAGATCTCTCTGTACGTCGTGCTGGATGCGCTCGAAGAGTGTCGAACTGCTGGAGAAGATCAGTCGGCTGGTCTGCTGGTAATTGAACAACCCCAGCACGACACCGGTGAACAGCAGCAGAAGCGTGAACAGGACACTGATATGAACGTGCAGGGGGAAACGGCGTTCTCTGGGAACGGCGGTATTGAGCATCGCACTTCACTCCTTGCGGGCGCTGCAGGCTTCCACAGCATAGTGAAGAGTGGGCGAATCTGCCGAAACGTTATAAAGGCTGCCGAGAATTGTCCGCGGCTTTGCTCGGTTTGTTCAGTTGCAGGCGCAGGCCATGGACCAGAAGCGCCACGGTCAGGCTCAAGGCCACGCCGATCAGCGCGTTGAGCAGGCGCACCTCCGCCAGGTGCCAGTCCTGAGCAAGGCTCTCGGCCAGGAGCACAAAGCACAGGCTGGTCTGCAGCACGAACAAGCCGTAGTGATTGGCCTGCAGCGCGCGGCTGAGAATCACCAGCACCAGCAAGGTCATGACCATCGTCGGGGGGCTTTGCAGGCTGTGACCGAAGACGATTAGCAGGCCGGCGGCAGCGAGGCTGGCCAGGCTCGCCTGCAGCGCTCGCACCAGGCTGCCCTGGAATTCCAGCTGTAGCGTGGTGATGACGGTCAGCGTCAGCCAGTAACCGCGCGACAGGCCGGCCAGATTGACGATCAGCCCTGACGCGGCAAACGCCAGCATGCAGGCCAGCGCATGCAGACGCCATTGCTGGCGAGGCAGGCGCTGCGCGTGGCGCTTGAGTACCTTGAGAATGGCCAGGAAGCGCGGCATGTACGGCCACATGCGCAGGCCGTGCAGGCCGCGCAGGCCGAAGGCCAGCAGCATCACCCAGAGCCCGCCGAGTATGAACAGCATGGCCACCGCATAAGGGTTGTGCAGGTTGCCGATGCCGAATTGTCCCTGGCCGAGGCACAGGCAGATGCACAGACCGATACCCAGCTTGCCGGCTTCGCTGCCGAAGCGTTGCAGCCAGGCCAGCAGCAGGCCGAAAGCAGCGAAAATGCCCAGGCTGATCAGCGGGTGGCTGGCGGCCCAGAAACCCAGGCCGGCGCTGCAGGCACCGAGGCCGGTGAGCAGCAGCATGCGCAGCATGCCGAAGCGGTGCAGCGGGTTCGCCTGTGCGGCCTGAAAGGCACCGGCCGATGCCCAGAGAAAACCACTGTGAGCGGTGAACAGGCCGAGCACCAGCGGCAAAGCGCAGCCCAGCCCAGCGACCACGGCCGGCCCCCAGGCCGGCGGGCCGGCATGCCAGGTGAAACTGTTGCGAATCAGGTTCTTCATGCGCTCTTTTCGTCAGAGCGGGCTCGAACGGCCCGTCATTTCCCTCGCCATTTCCGTAGCGTAGCTGTCCGTCATGCCAGCGATGAAGTCGATCACCCGCATGAACGAGCGATACAGGGGCCAACCCGGTTCAGGCGCGTAGTAGCTGAGCAGATCGAGAATACGCCGGTGCTTGAACGACAGCGCACGCCCACTGTGCAGCTCCAGTGCCGCACCGCAGAAGGCGTTGAGGAGGATTTCCAGCGTGGTGTAGGCGCCGATTTCATGCAGCGTCTTGCGCTTGTCGTGGAAGATCTTCTCGCGCGCCAGGGATTTCGCGCTCTGCACACAGTGCTTGGCCGCGCCGTGCATGTGTTCGACCAGATCGCCCTGCAGGCCGCCGCCCAGCAGGGCGTGTTGTTGCTCGACGAAGGCACCGGCCGCGGCGTTGGTCAGGTGTTCGATGGCCTTGCCGCGCAGGATCGCCAGCTTGCGCCGGCGCGAGTCCTTGGGGCCAAGCTGGCGATAGGTTTCCGGCAGATCATCGCCCACCAGGTCGAGCAGCAATGCCTCCACTTCGGTGTAGTCGAGCAGTTCCATCTCCACGCCGTCTTCCAGGTCGATCAGGCCGTAGCAGATGTCGTCCGCGGCCTCCATCAGGTAGACCAGCGGGTGGCGTGCCCAGCGCTGCGCCTCCAGTTGCGGCAGCTCGAGCTTGGCAGCGATCTGTTCGAGCAACGGCAGCTCGCTCTGGTAGCAGCCGAACTTGTGCTTCTTGTAGCCCTGAGCGTCGGCATGGCGAGCGGTCCAGGGGTATTTGAGATAGGTGCCGAGGGTGGCGTAGGTCAGCCGTGTGCCGCCATCGAACTGGTGGTATTCCAGCTGGGTGAGCACGCGAAAACCCTGGGCGTTGCCTTCGAAATTGAGAAAGTCGCCGCGTTCGGCATCGCTCATCGCATCCAGCCAACCGCGCCCGGCGGCCTGCTGAAACCAGTGGCGAATGGCGTCTTCGCCGGAGTGACCGAACGGCGGGTTGCCGATATCGTGGGCCAGGCAGGCAGACTGCACGACCATGCCCAGATCGCTCGGTGTGCACCAGTTGGGCAGGTCGTCACGCAACATCTCACCGACACGCATGGCCAGTGAGCGGCCGACGCAGCTGACTTCCAGCGAGTGGGTCAGGCGGGTGTGGATATGGTCGTTGCTCGAAACCGGATGCACCTGCGTCTTGCGTCCCAGGCGGCGAAATGCGCCGGAGAAGATGATGCGGTCATGATCCTTGTGGAAGGGGCTGCGACCTAGCTCTGCCGAGCTGGGCGCAGGTTTACCGAGACGTTCACGGGTGAGCAGGGTGTGCCAATCCAAGGCCTATCCTCGCCAGGTTGATCCGGGCCCCTAGCTTGGGTGTTCATGCCGCCGGCTGCAACCCCGGTTAGTTACAGGCCGGCGGCGTCGATATCCACCAGCAGCAGCCGGCGGCCGTTATCGATGAACTGGCCGGCGGTCAGGCAATATTGGTTGGTGGTGGCGTCGCGGTAGGTGGTGGAGAGCGTCAGGCGCCGTTCTTCCCAGCCTTCGGCCAGCAGTTGATAGAAGTAGGGGCGCCATGACCAATTGTGGCCGAGGTAGCGATCATCGGCCTGCCAAGCCCCTTGGCGCCATTCCAGGTTTGGCGTGAGTTGGGTGCCGTGGCGGTCGCACTGATAGATGCGCAACAGCCAGGGATAGTTGTCCGGTGCTTTCAGGCTCGTTGTCGGGGCACCGCTTTCGGCCCAGAACCTCAGTTCGGACATCAGCTCGGCCAGTTGCTGGCGCAGGTTGACCAGGCGTGCGCGTTCGGCAAGTTTCTGTTGCACGTAGTTGTCACGCAGGCGCGCGAAGCGGCCGACGAAGGCATCGCTGGCGAACAGCTCCTCTTCCGGCTTGGCGAACAAGAATCCCTGCACATAGCGGGCGCCGCACTCCAGTGCGAAGTTCAGCTCGGCTTCGGTTTCCACGCCTTCGGCGATGATCCAGCAGCCGGTTTTTTCGGCCATTTGCGCCAGGGCCTTGACCACTTCACCGCTGGGGCCGCCACGGGCGGCTTCCTGAAACAGGCGCATATCCAGCTTGAGGATGTCCGGTTGCAGCGCCAGTACGCGGTCGAGCTGTGAATAGCCGGCGCCGAAATCGTCGATGGCGATGCGTGCACCGGCGTCGCGGTAGCGCGATACCACGTCAGGCAGGCGTTGGCTGGCGCCACCGAGTTCGGTGATCTCGAAAACGATGCGCGTCGGGTCGATACCGCTGCGTTGTAGTTGGATCAAGCTGGGCAGAGGTTGCGCCGGGCGCAAGCGACTGATCCAACGTGGTGAAATGTTCAGGCTCAGGAACCAGTCCGACGGGGCTTGGTGAAAGCGGCGCAAGGCATCTTCGCGGACCTGTCGGTCAAGGCGGCGCAGGGCGGCGGGTGGGGTTTTCGGGTCGGCGAAAAGCGGCCCGGCCGAGCGAGCCTGGCCTTTGTCATCGCGCAGCCGAGCCAGCGCCTCGACTCCGGCGATACGACCGGTGGCGGTGTCGATAAAGGGTTGGAAGACGGCAAAAGGCAGTCCGTCGATCACCTGGTTTGTCCTTAGCGCTGAGCGGTTGAGCCGCCTGATGGCGGTTGGGTTACTCAACCAAGCAAGATCGCGGCCAGGCCAGGTCTAGACCAATCAGCGTTTCAGTCGATGCCGCTTTGCCGGCGCCGAAGTAGTGGCGCAATGATCAATGCCAGGCGCAACCAGCGACGCCAGCCGCGTTTACCACCGAGCAGTCCGGCCAGTGCCAATGCGCCGCCAGTGAGCAAAAAAGGTGCATTGCCCTGGCGCAGGCGTTGGCCATATTCACGTACCTGCTTGAGTGGCTGACTGATTTGCAGCACTTCATGGCGCAACTCCTGGCGATGCATCTCCAGGCGCATGCGCAGCACGGCTTTACGCAACTGACGGCGCGAGGCGCCTGGTGGCAAGTTGGACGTCATGGCAGCAGTTGCTCGCGGTCACGTTGCAGTTCTTCCAGGCTGGCGCTGAACGGTGTTTCGGCGTTGCGCAGACTGATCAGCAGCCAGGTGGCACACCCTACCAGGCCAGAACCGTAGAACAGGCAAAGACCCGTGGCGACTGCCAGGCGGTGGCTGTCCCAGTAAATGATCAGCAGCAAGGCGGACAGACCTATCAGCAGGAGCAGGGCGAAGGCCAGGCACAGGCCGCCGAGAATCAGCGCACGCAGTGCCTGGTTGCGTTGGTCTTCGAGTTCATGGGCCAGCAGCGCCACATGGCCCTGGAGGAGGCCCAGCAGGGCCGCCCCCAGACGCCGTGGCGATGGTCCATTGGACATTGGCGCTGTCAACGGCGGCTGATCAGCAGGCCGAGCACCAGGCCGATAGCGGCCGACAACCCCAGTGCCTGCCATGGGTGCTTGTGCACATAGTCTTCAGTGGCGTCGACGGCGATCTTGCCCTGCTCGCGCAGGCCAGACTCGGCTTTGTGCAGGGTGTCTCGGGCACGATCAAGGCTGCCGCGAATGTCATCACGCAGGGCCTCGGCGTGTTCGCCGGCGAGACTGGCGGAATGTTGCAGGAGCTTCTCGGTATCGCTGACCAGAGCCTGGAATTCATCCAGCAGGGCGTCCTTGGTGCTTGGAGTAGCGGCTTTGCGGGGCATAGTGAGCAGTCCTCTGCGTTGGTATGTGCTACTTACGATTGCTCTGCAGCGTGAGGGTTCCGCAAGAATAGTCGGGAAGTGACCGGCCTGGCGTTTGGTATAGCGATTGCATTTTGCTGGTGCGCGAAGGTCGAGAAATGCCCTGTGATGGGGCTTTTTCGGGGCGGCTCAGGATGGTCCATTTCGCGCATAACCATTTGATTAACAAGAAATAAGCATCGATATGTCGACATTTGGTGGCGCTATTTTAGGGCCACTCGACGGCACTTTTCGAGGGCGCTCCACTGTGTCTGGCTGCATTGTGGTGCGCGTTTTCGGGT
Organism: Pseudomonas sp. GW6; assembly: GCA_048065775.1. Classification (GTDB taxonomy): domain Bacteria; phylum Pseudomonadota; class Gammaproteobacteria; order Pseudomonadales; family Pseudomonadaceae; genus Aquipseudomonas. The sequence continues at coordinate 33,398 of JBLUOL010000026.1, read as the reverse complement.
TTGTGTCTTTGTTTGGTGCCTTTTCTTCTGCCTCCGGAGTTTTCTTTCTCGATGGAAAACATCAACAGTGCCGTGGCCACGCTGATCCACGGCTCCAATACCCTGTTCATCCTGCTGGGTGCCATCATGGTTCTGGCCATGCATGCCGGCTTTGCCTTTCTCGAAGTGGGCACGGTGCGGCAGAAAAACCAGGTTAACGCGTTATCGAAGATTCTCTCGGATTTCGCTATTTCCGCCTTGGCATATTTCTTCATCGGCTACTGGATCGCCTACGGCATCAATTTCTTCGAGCCGGCTGCGGTGCTGACGGAGAACCATGGCTACGGCCTGGTGAAGTTCTTCTTCCTGCTGACCTTCGCCGCGGCAATTCCGGCGATCATCTCCGGTGGTATTGCCGAGCGTGCCAAGTTCGGCCCGCAGCTGTGCGCCACGGCATTGATCGTAGCCTTCGTCTACCCATTCTTCGAAGGCATGATCTGGAACGGCAACTACGGTTTCCAGGCCTGGCTCGAGGCTCGCTTCGGTGCCGGCTTCCATGACTTCGCCGGTTCGGTGGTGGTGCATGCCATGGGCGGCTGGTTGGCCTTCGGTGCCGTGCTGCTGCTGGGGCGCCGCAACGGGCGTTATCGCGACGGCAAGCTGGTGGCTATGGCGCCCTCGAACATTCCGTTCCTGGCACTGGGCTCGTGGATCCTGATAATCGGTTGGTTCGGCTTCAATGTGATGAGCGCGCAGACGCTCGAAGGCGTCAGTGGCCTGGTGGCGGTCAACTCGCTGATGGCCATGGTTGGCGGTACCGTCGCCGCGCTGCTGGTAGGGCGCAACGACCCAGGCTTCCTGCATAACGGCCCGCTGGCTGGCCTGGTCGCGATTTGCGCCGGCTCGGACCTGATGCATCCGATCGGTGCTCTGGTCACTGGCGCGATTGCCGGCGCATTGTTCGTTTGGGCATTCACCGCGACGCAGGTGAAGTGGAAGATCGACGACGTGCTCGGTGTTTGGCCGCTGCATGGCCTGTGCGGTATCTGGGGCGGCATCGCCTGCGGCATCTTCGGCCTCGAGGCATTCGGCGGCCTGGGTGGCGTGAGCCTGGCCAGTCAGGTGATCGGCACCGCGTTGGGGGTTGTGGTCGCGCTGCTCGGTGGCTTCGCGGTGTATGGCCTGCTCAAGGTGTCGCTGGGTATTCGCCTGAGTCAGGAAGAGGAATACAACGGTGCTGACCTGTCGATTCACAAGATCGGTGCGGTGAGTCAGGACTGAGAGGTCAGGGCTGACGTTGTTTGCCAGCGTTTACGGCGGGCAATAAAAAACCGGGCAATGGCCCGGTTTTTCATTCAGTTGTAGATCAGTCGCGACGACCTTCTACCGATTTGCCGGCGACGGTGCCTTCCTTGAGCATGATCTGGTATTCCTTGCCGTCGGTTTCCACCTGATGCAGGCGTACCAGCAGGTGGCCCCAGTCTTTGGCGAACCACAGCACGGTCTTGCGGGTGCTTTGCGTGGGGTCACGCACGCGTTCGACCTTGATTGCGTCAATCAGGCCCGCCTTGGTGCGTACCACTTCTTCGCCCAGCACGCGGAAGTCATAGGTTTCGATCTCGTCACCGTCGACCACCTGGTAGCTCACGCTCTTTTTGCCGGCCGCAACGTCCTCTTGCAGGGCAACCTGGTAGGTCGATTTGTCCAGCAGGCCACGGTTGAGCGGCAGTCGCACGGCATCGCCACGGTCGCTGCCGATGACTTGCTTCTGCTCCCAGTCGAAGTCCTGCTCGACCTTCTTGCCTTTGCCCAGGCCGCTGCGATTGAGGCGGTAGGTCAGTGGCAGCAGGGCGCCGTTGTCGACGCGGAAGGTGCTTTCTTCGGTGAGGCCGGCGACCAGCATCGATGCTTCGAAGTTGAGGGTCCAGCGGCCGTCGTCTTCACGTTTGAGGCTGCGCTCGGCGCTGCCACTGACCGGCAGCTGCTTCCAGTCCGCGGTGTAGCTGGCGGAGAAGGGCTGCAGGTCCTCGGCAAAGGCGGACAGGCTGAACAGTGTCAGGGCGAACAGCAGGGCACGACGCATAGAGTCTCCTAGGTTCGAATCAGGTGGCCGCTGGCGGGCAGCGGCTGGCCATCCAGCATTGCGCCTTGAGCGCCAAGACGCAAGCGGCCTTCGGCAAACCAGCGCACTGCCAGCGGATAGATCTGGTGTTCCTGCTGGTGCACGCGGCGAGCAAGGCTTTCGGCCGTGTCGCCTGCCTTGATCGGCAACACAGCTTGTACGACCAGAGGGCCACCATCGAGTTCCTCGGTCACGAAGTGCACGCTGCAGCCGTGTTCGCTGTCGCCGGCTTCCAGGGCGCGCTGATGGGTATGCAGCCCCTTGTGCTTGGGTAGCAGTGACGGATGGATATTCAGCAGGCGGCCTGCGTAGTGCTGAACGAAGCCCGGCGTGAGGATGCGCATGAAGCCAGCCAGCACCACCAGGTCAGGCTGGTGGGCATCGATGGTCTGGATCAGCGCTGCGTCGAAGGCATCGCGGCCGTCGAACTGCTTGTGGTCGAGCAGGCCGGTGGCAATCCCGGCCTGTTTCGCTCGCTCCAGGCCGTAGGCATCGGCGCGGTTGCAGATAACCGCGGCTATGCGGGCCGGATTGCCGTCGTGGCCGACGCTGTCGATCAGCGCTTGCAGGTTGCTGCCTGATCCGGAGATCAGGACGACGACATTGCAGGGCATCAGTGGGCTTTCAGGTTGTTCAACTGAACCTGGGCTGCGCCTTCTGCTGCGGCGGTGATCTGGCCGATGACCCAAGGTTGCTCGCCGCTGGCGCGCAGGCTGGCCAGGGCGGTTTCGACCTGATCCTGAGCGACGCAGATGACCATGCCGACGCCGCAGTTCAGCACGCGGTGCATTTCATGCTCGTCGACGTTACCTTGCTCCTGCAGCCAGTCGAACACGGCCGGACGATTCCAGCTGGCCACGTCGATCACCGCCTGGGCGCCTTGCGGCAGCACGCGCGGGATGTTGTCCAGCAGGCCGCCGCCGGTGATGTGGGCCATGGCCTTGACCGCACCGGTGTCCTTGATCAGCTTGAGCAGTGGCTTGACGTAGATACGGGTCGGTGCCATCAGCAGGTCGGCCAGGGCCTTGCCATCCAGTTGCACCTGCTCGATGTCGGCGCCGGAGACTTCGATGATCTTGCGGATCAGCGAGTAGCCGTTGGAGTGCGGGCCGGAGGAGGGCAGGGCGATCAGCGCGTCGCCAGTGATGACCTTGGAGCCGTCGATGATTTCGCTCTTTTCCACCACGCCAACGCAGAAGCCGGCCAGGTCGTAGTCTTCGCCTTCGTACATGCCCGGCATTTCGGCGGTTTCACCACCGACCAGGGAGCAGCCAGCCAGCTCGCAGCCAGCGCCGATGCCGGTGACCACGGTGGCGGCGACGTCGACGTTGAGCTTGCCGGTGGCGTAGTAGTCGAGGAAGAACAGCGGCTCGGCGCCGCACACCACCAGGTCGTTGACGCACATGGCGACCAGGTCCTGGCCGATGCTGTCGTGCTTGTTCAGGTTCAGCGCCAGGCGCAGCTTGGTACCGACGCCGTCGGTGCCGGACACCAGTACCGGTTGCTTGTAGCCGGCCGGGATCTCGCACAGGGCGCCGAAGCCGCCCAGGCCACCCATGACTTCCGGACGCGCAGTGCGCTTGGCGACGCCTTTGATGCGTTCGACCAGGGCTTCACCGGCATCGATGTCGACGCCTGCGTCCTTGTAGCTGATGGAGGGTTGCTTGCTCATAGATCCGGGCCTTTGGATGGGGAGTTCGTGTAGGCGCCGACGTGGCGCGGGCTCATCCAAGGAGCCCGGCGCGCGTACCGGCTGGCGAAGGCGCGCGATTTTATCAGGCTTGCCCGGCAGCGGCCACTCGCGTGCATGCGCTTCGTCGCAGGCGCTGGCTCTGGTTGCCGGGGCTTGAGCGGCTGTTTAAGGTATAGGCCTTTGTGCCTGCCCGCCGTGCGGCCATCCCTTGCGAGAGTCCACCCCAATGCGTTTGCCCATCCGCCTGCTGTTCTTCTGTCTGTCGCTCCTGAGCCTGCCAGCACTGGCCGCGCCGGTTACCGGTCTTTATCAGGTGCGTGAACCCGTGGCGGATCAACAGCCGGAAAGCCGCGACGCGGCCATGCAGAAGGCCCTGCAGACCCTGGTGCTGCGTTTGACCGGTGATGCCAAGGCGCTGCAGAGCGCCGGCTTGGAAGGCCTGCGCAAGGATCCGCAACAGATCGTCAGCCAGTACGGTTATGAAGGCGACGCGCTGTTGGTCGAGTTCGATCCGGCCAGCACCGATCAGCAACTGCGTCAGGCTGGCTTGGCCCTGTGGGGCGCCAACCGTCCGGCGATCCTGACCTGGTGGCTCAACGAATCGCCGGAAGGAAGCCAGCTGGTTGGCGAAAGCCAGAGCGCATCGGCACTGCTGCGCGATGCTGCTCAGCATCGTGGTCTGCCGCTGCGTCTGCCCCTGGCGGACCTCAGTGAGCAGGCGCTGGGCAGTGCCGATACGCTGCTGGCCAACGATCCGCGGGCACTGGGTGAGGCCTCCGAGCGTTATGGCGCCGATGCCTTGCTGGCCGTGCAGGCGACCGAAAGCGGCGGTAACTGGCAGGCTACCTGGCGCCTGTGGCTGGGCGACGAGCGTGAACAGGGCAAGGCTGAGGGCGCCGATCAGGCTGCGCTGGCCGATGCAGTGCTGCTGGCCGTGGCCGAGCGTCTGGCGCCGCGGTTCGTCGTCAAGCCTGGCGCGGCGCAGAGCCTGACGCTGGTGATCGAAGGTGCTGACCTGGGACGTTTCGCGGCGCTGGAGCGCTTGCTCGAACCCTTCGCCGCGCGTTTGCAGGAGATCGACGGCCAGCGCCTGGTCTATCAGGTCAGCGCCAGCCCGGAGCAACTGCGCGCGCAGCTGGCATTGGCTCAGCTCCAGGAGGTCAGCGAACCGCTCGATGCCGCAGCGCCGGTAGAGGCTCCTGAAACGGGTGCAACCGAGGCTCCTCAGGTGAAACCGCGCACCGATCAGTTGCGCTTTCGCTGGTAGAATTGGCGCCGGCTAGACCACAGCCCAGTTACGCGGCGCCTTCCTGGCGCCGTTTCGCATCGAGGACGCGAGCATGACCGATTCCACCCGTTGGCTATGGATAGCTGGGCTGTTTCTGCTCGGCTGGCTGCTGTACCTGCTACACCCAATTCTTTCCCCGTTCCTGATCGGCATCCTGCTGGCCTATCTGGGGGATCCGCTGGTCGATCGTCTCGAGCGGCATCGCCTGTCGCGCACCGGCGGCGTAGTGGTGGTGTTCACGCTGTTCTCGCTGCTGTTGCTGATCCTGCTGCTGGTATTGGTGCCCATGCTGGGGAGGCAGCTGGTGCGTCTGTATCAACTGGCGCCGGAGATGCTCGACTGGCTGCAGGGCACTGCCTTGCCCTGGTCGCAGTCGCACCTGGGCCTGCAGAATGATCTGCTGCAGGTCGATCAGCTCAAGCAGGTCTTTACCGACAACATCGGCAAGACCACCGACGTGCTCAAGGCGGTGCTGGCTCAGGCGACTTCTTCAGGCCTGGCGCTGCTGGCCTGGCTGGGCAACCTGCTGCTGATTCCGGTGGTGAGCTTCTACCTGATGCGTGACTGGGATGTGCTGGTCGAGCGGTTGCGCCGCCTGCTGCCGCGCCAGCGCGAGGGGCTGGTGGTCAAGCTGGCGGGCGAATGTCATGAAGTACTGGGCGCCTTCCTGCGCGGCCAATTGCTGGTGATGCTGGCACTGAGCGTCATCTATTCCGCTGGCCTGATGCTGGTGGGCTTGGAGCTGGGATTGCTGATCGGTGTGCTGGCGGGACTGGCGAGCATCGTGCCCTACATGGGCTTTATCGTCGGTATCGGTGCAGCGCTGACTGCTGCGCTGTTCCAGTTCGGTCTCGAACCCTATCCGCTGATCGGTATCGGCGTGGTGTTCATGATTGGTCAATTGCTCGAAGGCATGGTCCTCACGCCCATGCTGGTGGGCGATCGCATCGGCCTGCATCCGGTGGCGGTGATCTTCGCCATCCTCGCTGGCGGCCAGCTGTTTGGCTTCACCGGCGTGCTGCTGGCCTTGCCGGTCGCCGCAGTGATCATGGTTCTGCTGCGCCATGCCCATGATTTGTATAAACTTTCCGGCCTTTACGGAGAGTCCAACAGCGGTTCCGACGAACCGACGAGGTAGGGTCTGTTCCCGTTTCGCCGCGGCCGCGCCGGAGCCAGTTTTTGCGCGGGGCAAGGCATGAGGAGAGAGATTTGGTTATTCCAAATGAACGACGAATAACGCAGCAGCGCGCAAAAACTGGCCCGGCCCTTCGGGTTGCGCGGCAAATGGCGCCATGCTGCGTTGTGGAGCTTGGCAAGGGAGCGACCATTACCTGCGCTCCACACCTGGCCTGGCGCCATTTGGCGCAGCAACGCGGCTCGCGCCGAAACGGGAACAGACCCTGAGCATGAAACCTATCCAGCTGCCTCTGGGGGTGCGTCTGCGTGACGACGCCACCTTCGCCAACTACTACCCCGGCGCCAATGCTGCGGCCCTGGGCTATGTCGAGCGTCTGTGCGAGGCCGATGCCGGCTGGACGGAAAGCCTGATCTATCTGTGGGGCGCTGAGGGCGTAGGGCGTAGCCACCTGCTGCAGGCTGCCTGCCTGCGTTTCGAGCAGCGTGGCGAAGCGGTGGTGTATCTGCCGCTCAGCGAAGTGGTGCAGCACGGCCCGGAGCTGCTCGACAACCTTGAGCTGTGCGAGCTGGTCTGCCTCGATGATCTCGATGCAGTGGCTGGCCGCAGCGACTGGGAAGAGGGTTTGTTCCACCTGTTCAACCGTCTGCGTGACAGCGGCCGGCGTCTTTTGCTGGCTGGCACCATGTCGCCGCGTGAGCTGCCCATTCAACTGCCCGATCTGAAGTCGCGATTGACCCTGGCGCTGGTCTTCCAGTTGCACGAGCTGTCCGACGAGGACAAGCTGCGCGCCCTGCAGCTGCGCGCCTCGCGCCGTGGCCTGCAGATGAGCGACGAGGTCGGTCGCTTCATCCTCACTCGCGGCGAGCGCAGCATGAGTGCGTTGTTCGAACTGCTGGAGCGCCTCGATCAGGCCTCGCTGCAGGCCCAACGCAAGCTGACCATTCCCTTCCTCAAGGAAACGCTGGGTTGGTAACTGCTTCGGGAACTCAGGTGTAGGAGCGAGCTCTGCTCGCGACTCTTGGCTGCACAAGCGCTTCGCGAGCAGAGCTCGCTCCCACACCAGGACGTTTATTCGCCTGCCAGCTTGCGGTCGTACTGAAAACGCCAGCGCGTATACAACAGTGCGCAGCAGAACAGGCCGAAGCTGATCACGGCCTCCAGTGCGCCGAACAGTGCACGCGCCGGATCGATGGCGGCGAGTACGCCCTGGATGAAGTAGATGTTGACCACGAAGCAGGCCCAAGCATGAGCGCGGGCGTTGCCCAGCAACATGCCGGGGGCGAGCAGTGCAAGCGGCAGCAACTGGATCGCCAATACAACCCCGACCCGCGCACCATGCAGGTCAGCGAAGGCCAGATTCCACACCAGCAGCAGGGCCAGCAGGGCGATAAAGCTGAACAGGCTCAGCGCTCGGCTGAGTTTGACCCGTGGCTCCAGCCACTCGAGGCTGGGCAGGGGTTTCTTCGCTCGGGCCACGTTCAACGCTCCAGTTTGCTGGCGGTTTGCGCCAGGCGTTGACCCAGTGCACGGCACAGGGTGATTTCATGTTCGTCCAGCGCACGCTTACCGTCGCCGCCCGCATGGTGGCTGGGGCCGTAGGGCGTGCCACCGCCACGGGTTTCAAGCAGTGCCGCTTCGCTGTAGGGCAGGCCGCAGAGCAGCATGCCGTGGTGCAGCAGTGGGATCATCATCGACAGCAGGGTGGTCTCCTGACCGCCATGCAGGCTGGCGGTGGAGGTGAACACGCCAGCCGGCTTGCCGACCAGTTCGCCGGTGAGCCACAGGTTGCTGGTGCCATCGATGAAGTACTTGAGTGGCGCCGCCATGTTGCCGAAACGGGTCGGGCTGCCCAAGGCCAGGCCCGAGCAGTTCTTCAGATCATCCAGGGTGGCGTACATGGCGCCGTCCTCCGGAACGCTCGGCGCAACGGCCTCGCATTCGCTGGATACCGCAGGCACCGTGCGCAGGCGCGCCTCCAGGCCAGCCATCTCGACGCCACGGGCAATCTGTTTGGCCATCTGCGCGGTGGCGCCATGGCGGCTGTAGTAGAGCACCAGGATGTAGGGCGCGCTCATGCCAGCAGCTCCAGTACTTTTTCCGGTGGTCGGCCGATCACCGCCTTGTCGCCAGCGATGAGGATCGGGCGCTCGATCAGCTTGGGATGCTTGGCCATGGCCTCGATCAGTTGCGCCTCACTCAAGCTTGCATCGCTCAGGTCCAGCGTCTTGTATTCGTCCTCGCCGCTACGCAGCAGGTCGCGTGCGGAGATACCCAGCTTGCCGAGCAGGCTCTTGAGCTCGCTGGCGCTGGGTGGCGTTTCCAGATAGCGCACGACGTGCGGTTGCAGGCCGCGGGCTTGCAGCAGCTCCAGAGCGCCGCGGGATTTCGAGCAGCGCGGGTTGTGGTAGAGGGTCAGGTCGGTCATGGTGGCTCGCATCCGGCTTGAAGTGGCGGCTATTCTAACCGCCTGATGCGCGGATGCACGCAAACCGCTGGGGCGGCTTTGCTGCGACCTTTTTACGCGGCGCATTGTCTGTCTGTTTAGGTTTGAGGGCTAAGGAGAGGTCATGCTGCGTCGTTTGAAGGACTGGATGGGGTTCTGGCTCAGCCTGTATCAGCGTTTCGTGGATAACCGCGGCGCAGGCAACGCAGCGGCGTTGACCTACACCACCTTGTTCGCCGTGGTGCCGATGATGACCGTGACCTTCGCCATGCTTTCGGCAATTCCGGCGTTCCAAGGTGTAGGCGAGGAAATCCAGGGGTTCATCTTCAACAACTTCGTGCCCTCCACGGGCGAGACGGTGCAGGAGTATCTTCGTGAGTTCACCACGCAGGCGCGGCAGCTGACCTGGTTCGGCGTGGGCCTGCTGGCCGTTACCGCCTTCCTCATGCTGGTGACCATCGAGAAGACCTTCAACGTGATCTGGCGGGTACGCCAGCCACGCCGCGGGATGTCCAGTTTCCTGCTGTACTGGGCGATTCTCAGCCTTGGGCCGCTGCTGCTGGGGGCCGGTTTCGCGGTCAGTACCTATATCGCATCGCTGTCACTGATCTCCGGGCCGGATGCAGTAATCGGCGCCAAAACGCTGCTTGCTTTCACGCCGTTGTTATCGAGCATCGCGGCCTTTACCTTGCTCTATGCCGCAGTCCCCAACACTCGGGTGCCGTTGTCTCATGCTCTGCTGGGCGGCCTGTTCAGCGCCGTGCTGTTCGAGGTTGCCAAGGCGCTGTTCGGCCTCTATGTCCGCCTGTTTCCCGGTTATCACCTGATCTACGGCGCCTTCGCCACAGTGCCGCTGTTTCTGGTGTGGATCTATCTGTCCTGGTTGATCGTGCTGCTGGGCGCCGAGCTGGTGTATGGCCTGTCGCAACCGCGGCACTGGCGCCGCGAGCCTATCCCCAAGGGGCTGATTGTGCTGGTGGTGTTGCGGCTTTTGTTCAAACGTCAGCAGAAGGGCGAGGCTCTGCATTACGGCGACATGCAACGTGCGGGCTGGCGGTTGCCCGAAGACGAGTGGGCGCAGGTGATGGATTTTCTCGAGCGCGAGCACCTGGCATGCAAGGCCAATGGCGGAGGGTGGGTGCTGTGCCGCGATCTGCACAACTTCTCCCTGTATCAATTGCTCGAGTGCAGCCCCTGGCCATTGCCGAGTCTGTCGCAACTGCCCGCTCAGCTCGACGAGCCCTGGTACCCGGCATTGCGCGAGGGGCTGGAGCGCATGCAAGCGGAGCGTGAGTCACAATTCGGAGTCAGTCTGGCGGATTGGTTGCCGGGGAAGGGCTGAGCAAACCCGCGCGGCGTGTCGGGCGATGGGGCGCTGAAGAGGTGACAAAAAACGTCAGTTTAAGGCGTTGCCTAGTCCTGCCGTGGCCTGGACGCAAGGGGTAGGCGCCAAGGAATGCGTTGTACAAGGGCTGGCACGCTTCTAGCTAATTCAGGAGCAGTTGCTATCGAACTGCCAGCAGGGGCAGGGATCGCTGAGGACGCAGGCAGTAATGACGGTAAAAAACAGGGTAATTCACCTTCATCGACGCGATCCGCAGGAAGCGCTGGAGCGGCTCAACCGAATCACTGGGTTGCACTTCGCGCGTTGGCCAGAGTCGCTGCTCGAGCATGTGGTTGCCGAAAACCTGCAGCCAGACGCTGACGATTCAAGCCCGCGGGCTGCGCCCAGCCCCGGAGTCTCCTCTGGCTGAAAGCAAAACCCCGCGTCACTGCGCGGGGTTCGATGTTGCCGTTCTGGTTCAGGCCATGGCCTGGCGGCTCTCGCTGTTGGCCAGTTCGACGGCCTGAACGAAGAACTCCTCGACTACCAGGCTCTGCGCCGGCACCGCCGAGCGCAGGCGCACCTGCATGTCCTCGATCTTCAGCCGCACCGGCATGCGAGCGACCCCGGAGAGCAGGATCTTGCCATGGGCATTGACCTTGCCGTGGTCGACATTCACCTCGCGACGCTTGTCCCCGTCGCGGTAACTCACCAGCAGCGATACCGGCAGATTGGCCAGCCCCGGCAATTGCAGCCAGGTGGCGACGTTGTATTCGGCTACGCGGCCCTCGTAGGGCGTGACCAGCAGGTGAGCGACGTCGACGATGCGCGAGGGCACGGAGCCAATCAGCTTGTCTTGCGCTTGGGACATGGTGAAATTCCAGGCTGGGTGAGACTTGAGTGCCAGGAATTATAAGCAGCCACCTGCTGGCGAAACTGTGCACTCGGCGGACAGGCCGCGTGACTGGAGTCGCAGTTTCGCATATCAGGCCAGGCGCAGCGGGTGACGGGTAACCGATGAGGTCTGCAGGTTGCTTTCGGGCAGCGGCAGGATCGCTTGGTTGTGCACGCTGGCCAGCTGCAGCCAGAGGTGCTCGCCGGAGCTGAACTGGCCGTTGGGCAGCCACAGGCCGTGGTGCCAACCGTTGCCGGGGGCCGGGGTGCTCTGCAGCACACCAGGGTGAGTTTGCGCATTGGGGGCGCGGCGCAGCCAGACCGGACGTGGCAGACCTTTGAGATAGCGCAGCCCGAGGTGCAAGCCTTCGCTATTGAGATGACGCCAGCGCACCAATGCCAGAGTCGGTGTGCCATTGGTAAGCAGCAGAACCAGTTGCCCAACCTGCAGTTGTCCGCCCTCGTTGGCGTTGCACAGCAGGCGCGCGCCACCTGGGCTGGCATCGAGAATCTGCGCCTCGGTGCGTTGCGGCAGCTTGTCCAGCAATTGCGCATGGATGGCCGGCAGGCCCACTACCAGACTGCACTGGCCGTCCAGTTCGGCGCGTTCATGGCGACGTTGCTGGCGGCCCAGCCAGTGCTGGCGTACCCGTTCGAGCAACTGGCGCTCCTGCATGCTTTGCAGCGGCGCGGGTTCGTGCAGGGCGATCAGCAGCGCGCCCAGTTCGAAGCGGCGCAGGTTGGCGGCTTTGCCTTCGATACGTTGTTCGAAACTCAGGCAGGCCTGTGATTCGCTGAGGTCGACTACCGGGCCTTCGGCGTCGTCTTCCTCGTCCCAGGCTTGCAACCTGGCCAGCGCCGCCAGAGGTGCCAGCGCGCTGAACAGGGTCAGGCATTCGCCTTCATCGAGATGGAAGGGATTGCTCAGGGCCAAGAGCAGCATCTGCTGGTAAAGGCCGCGCAGGGTACTGGCCGGTTTCGGCTCGAAGGCCGCCGCCACTGGTTCGTCCAGACACTGCTGGTGCTCGCCGATCCAGTACAGCAGGTGGCTGTCGCGCCAGAGCGCTGCAGGTGGCTCCTGGTACAGCTGGTAGTGGCGCAGCAACTGCTGGGCAAGGAAATGCTGGGCCATGTACAGGCACCAGGCCAGGTGTGGCATCGACGGCTGGCGACCCTGCAGGATTTGCAGCAGCAGGCGTTTGAAGCCGATCGCCAACTCGCCGCAGAAACGCACGAACAGCGTGCTTGGCGGATGCTGGCGATTGGCAAGGCTGGCGTAATGGCGGTACTCGTCACTGAAGTTTTGCAGCGCACGCTGCCTTTCCAGTAAGGTCAGAGCGCTGCGATTGAGCGAAAACAACAGGCCCAGCACTTGTTGCAGGCCATTTTCCGGCTCCAGATGGCGAGCTGCCGCGAGTCGTTGAGCGATTTCCGCTGGCGATACGCTGTTGTCCTCGCGGATGTCCGGTACTTCCAGGCGCAGGGCATCCAGCGTCATATCAACCCCGGGTGGACGAGGATCGAGTACATGGGCTTAGGGCTCCGGAGTTTCGGCAAGGCTGTTATGGGTATCTGCGCCGGTCTGCTGCTGACGGCTTGTGCCGAAGATTACGGCCTTGATCAGCATGGACGAAAGGTAACGGCTGAGAGCCTGGATGGCCAGTGGCTAGTCATTAATTATTGGGCTGAGTGGTGTGCGCCGTGCCGCACGGAAATCCCCGAGCTCAACGCTCTGGAAGAACAGCTGAAAACCCAGTCGGCGCGGGTGATCGGCGTCAATTTCGATGCCCTGCAGGGCGATGACCTCAAGCGTGCCGCGGACAGTTTCGACATTCGCTTCACCGTGCTGGCGCAGGACCCGGCGGCGCGCTTCGAGTTGCCGCGCAATGACGTGCTACCGGTGACCTATATAGTCGATGCCGACGGCAAGCTGCGTGAGCGCCTGGTAGGCGAGCAGACGGCCGCCGGCCTGCTCGAACATTTGCAGCAACTGCGCCAGAACTAGAAACGCGCAGGGTGCGCCCTGTCACCCCGTGCGGGGAAGTCATGGCGCTTACCAACCCGGCACCCCGCTCATGTCCGGCAACTGGTGGGCGATGCCCTTGTGGCAATCGATGCAGGTGGCTTCGCCGCTGGCCAGCGCGCTGGAATGCATCTGCCGGGCGCGCGGGCTCTGCTTGGTGAAGTCCATGTAGTCGAAGTTATGACAGTTGCGGCACTCCAGCGAGTCGTTGGCCTTGAGCCGCGCCCATTCATGCTCGGCCAGCTCGCGGCGGTGGGCGAGGAACTTGTCGCGGGTATTGATGGTGCCGAAGATCTTGCCCCAGACCTCCTTCGACGCCTGCATCTTGCGCGCGATCTTGTCCGTCCACTGGTGTGGCACGTGACAGTCCGGGCAGGTGGCGCGCACTCCGGAGCGGTTGCTGTAGTGAATGGTGTCCTGCAGCTCCACATAGACGTTGTCACGCATCTCATGGCAGGAGATGCAGAACTGCTCGGTATTGGTGGCCTCCAGCGCGGTGTTGAAACCGCCCCAGAAAATGATCCCGGCGATGAAGCCGCCAAGCGTGAGAAAACCCAGGCTGTAATGCACGCTTGGGCGGCGCAGGATGCCCCAGTACTCCTTGAGCAGGGCCATTAACGACTTCATGAAAGGCCTCCTCAGGGTTTTGCCGTGCCGGCTGCTTCGTCGCCGAGCAACTGGTCGATATTGCGGAAGGCGTTGCCGACCAGAGGTTTGACCTCCTGCTGGGTGACGTGGCACTGGGTACAGAAGTAGCGCCGTGGTGAAACCGCCGCCAGTGCCTGACCGTCGCGATCCATGTAATGAGTGATGCTGATCATCGGTGCCTGGCTGCGGGCGCTGCCGGCGCGGCTGTGGCAGGTCAGGCACTTGTTGCCGTTGGCGTCGACCTGATAGCCGCGAATGCTGTGCGGAATGGTCGGCGGCTGCTCGGGGTAATTGCGCTCGCGCTTGATATCCTTGTTCTCTTCATTGCCGAGCACGGGCGCCGGTAGGCTCTGGCTCAGGGTGCCGCCAGGGCGGCGACCGTCCGGTGCCGGAGCGTCGAGTGGGTAATTGAGCTCGCCGGCGATGGCCAGACCAAAGGCGGCGAGCAGTAACAGAGGCAGAAAACGCAGAGTCATGACGGTTCTCCTCAGGCCAGGCTGACCAGTTCGATCTTCACCGCACACTTCTTGTAGTCGGTCTGCTTGGAGATCGGGTCGGTGGCGTCCAGGGTGACCTTGTTGATCAGTTTGTTGGCGTCGAAGAAGGGCACGAACACCAGGCCACGCGGCGGCTTGTTGCGACCACGAGTTTCGATGCGCGCGCGGATTTCCCCGCGACGGCTGATCACCTTGACCTCGCTGCCGCGTCGCGCCTTGAGTGCCCTGGCATCGTCCGGGTGCATGTACACCAGGGCATCGGGCACGGCGCCGTGCAGTTCTTCGACGCGCTGGGTCATGCTGCCGGTGTGCCAGTGTTCGAGCACGCGGCCAGTGCTGAGCCAGAACGGGAAGTTGTCATCCGGTGCCTCCGCTGGTGGCTCATAGGGCAGGGCGAAGATCAGCGCACGTTTGTCCGGGTAGCCGTAGAACTGCACGCCGCTGCCTTTTTCCACGTAGGGGTCGAGGCCTTCGCGATAGCGCCAGCGCGTTTCCTTGCCGTCAACCACCGGCCAGCGCAGGCCACGCTCGGCGTGATAGCTGTCGAAGGGCGCCAGGTCATGGGCATGGCCGCGACCGAATTGGGCGTATTCCTCGAACAAGCCCTTCTGCAAATAGAAGCCGAATGCTTCGGCCTCGTCGTTGGCATAGCCGGCCTCGATCTGTTCGCGGGGGAACTGGTCGACCTGGCCGTTGGCGAACAGCACCTGGTACAGCGTCTTGCCCTTGTATTCCGGGGCCTTGGCCAGCAGTTCGGCAGGCCAGACTTCGTCGGTGGTAAAGCGCTTGGAAAATTCCACCAGTTGCCACAGGTCAGACTTGGCCTCGCCCGGTGCCTTGACCAGTTGATGCCAGAACTGCGTGCGGCGCTCGGCATTGCCGTAGGCGCCTTCCTTCTCCACCCACATGGCGCTGGGCAGGATCAGGTCGGCAGCCTGGGCCGAGACGGTGGGGTAGACATCGGAGACGATGACGAAGGCCTGCGGGTTGCGCCAACCGGGGAGGATCTCCTGCATCACGTTGGGGCCGGCCTGCATGTTGTTGCTGACCTGGGTCCAGTAGACCTTGAGCACGCCGTCCTTGAGCTTGCGGCTCTGTTCCACGGCATGAAAGCCGGGCTTTTCCTGGATGGTGCCGGCCGGCAGTTTCCAGATCTTCTCGGCGGTTGCACGGTGCTTGGGGTTGGCTACCAGCATGTCGGCGGGTAGGCGATGGGAGAAAGTGCCCACCTCGCGCGCGGTGCCACAGGCCGATGGTTGGCCGGTGAGGGAGAAGGGGCTGTTGCCCGGTTCGCTGATCTTGCCGGTGAGCAGGTGCAGGTTGTAGACCAGGTTGTTGGCCCAGACGCCACGGGTGTGCTGGTTGAAGCCCATGGTCCAGAACGACATGACCTTGCGCTTGGGATCGGCGTACAGCTCGGCCAAGGCCTTGAGGCGCTCGGCCGCCACGCCGCTTTCCTTGGCGGTGCGCTCCAGGGTGTAGGGTTTGACGAAGGCGGCGAACTGCTCGAAGGACATGTCCTCCCAGGTATTGGCCTTGGCCGCGTTCTTGGCCTGCATCTCCAGCGGGTTGTCGGCGCGCAGGCCGTAGCCGATATCGTCGGCGCCGCGGGCGAACTTGGTGTGTTTGCCGACGAAGTCCTTGTTCACCGCGCCGCTTGCGATGATGTGGTTGGCGATGTAGTTGAGGATCAGCAGATCGGTCTGCGGTTTGAACACCAGCGGGATATCGGCCAGGTCGAAGCTGCGGTGCTCGAAGGTGGACAGCACCGCGACCTTGGTGTTCGGATGGCTGAGGCGACGATCAGTGACCCGGCTCCAGAGGATGGGGTGCATTTCTGCCATGTTCGAGCCCCACAGCACGAAGGCGTCGGCGGCCTCGATGTCGTCGTAGCAGCCCATCGGCTCGTCCATGCCGAAGGTGCGCATGAAGCCCATCACCGCCGAAGCCATGCAGTGGCGCGCGTTGGGATCGATGTTGTTGGAGCGGAAACCGGCCTTCATCAGCTTGTTGGCGGCGTAGCCTTCCCACACCGTCCATTGCCCTGAACCGAACATGCCGACGGCCTCGGGGCCATGCTCGCGCAGCGCCTCCTTGGTCTTCTGTTCCATGATGTCGAAGGCCCGCTCCCAGCTCACCGGCTGGAATTCACCCTGCTTGTCGTACACGCCATTCTTCATGCGCAGCAGCGGTTGGTTGAGGCGGTCGACGCCGTACATGATCTTCGACAGGAAGTAGCCCTTGACGCAGTTCAGGCCGCGATTGACCTCGGCCTTGACGTCGCCGTGGGTGGCCACCACGCGGTTGTCGCGGGTGGCGACCATCACGCTGCAGCCGGTACCGCAGAAGCGGCAGGGCGCCTTGTTCCAGTCCAGGCGGGTCATGTCCGCTTCGGTGATCAGGTTGCTGGCGGTCGTCACCAACGGCAGACCGGCGGCAGCGGCGGCAATGGCAGCAGCGTTGGCCTTGGCAAATTCACGGCGGGAAAGCTTCATTCTGAGTCTCCTTCTGTGTCGAGGAGTTCGTGGTAAACCAGAGCGGCATTGAGCACGCCTGGCAACGCGTTGATCTGTTCGAGGCGGGCGAGGATGTGGCGCTCGTGTTCGGTTTCCAGCACCACCACCAGCTTGCCTTGCGGGCTTTCCTGATGCAGTTCGAGGCCTTCCAGCTGGCGCAGGTTGGCTTTCACCGCAGCCAGCCATTCGGGCCGTACGTGCACCAGCAGACTGGAAATATGCATAGAGGCGGCCATGTTCCGTGGCTCCGTAGGTAAGGAAGGATCAGGTGGGTGGGCCAGGTGGGCCCAGCAGCATCTGCATGAACCAGATGATGAATCCGTAGCCGCCGACCAGCGCGACCGAAAGGATGGGGAACAGGCAGACCACGAGAAAGACGAACAGGCGAGTTTCCTTGCCTTTCATGGCGCTGCGCTCGGGCGGGGTAGCCATTCGCTCTTCTCCGTTGCGTTCGCAATTGAGTCTAGACCCTAACGTTAGTAAGGGCAAAGTCTGTTGAGCTGGATCAAGGAAAAGGAATTGCACGAGCGCTAATGGCACGCGCTCGCGATTATCGATAGCGTGCTAATATTTCGTCTGGTTTCATTCACCTGCAGGCGTCACCCGGTTCGGTCTTGCGGCATGTTCCGGCTATCGCTTGCATCCAGCTTCGTGAGCCAGTCCATCCATGTCCGTGACTCATCTGAGCCGTGGCAGCGCCGGTTATCGGCGTGCCACCCTGGCGCTGTTCTGCGCCGGTTTCGCCACCTTCGCCATGCTTTACTGCGTGCAACCTCTGCTGCCGTTGTTGGCCGCGCACTTTCGCGTGTCTGCGGCCAGCAGCAGCCTGGCGCTTTCGCTGACTACCCTGAGCCTGGCCCTGTGCCTGCTGGTATCCGGTGCACTGGCCGAGAGCTGGGGGCGCAAGCCGGTGATGGTCGCGGCGCTGGGCCTGGCCGCGCTACTGGGGATCGCCTGCGCACTGGTGGAGCAGTGGAGCAGCCTGCTGATTTTGCGTGCGCTGCTGGGGCTGGCGCTGAGCGGTTTGCCGGCGCTGGCCATGGCCTATGTCGGTGAGGAGTTCGACCCTGAAGCGCTACCGGCAGCGATGGGGTTGTATATCGGTGGCACGGCGCTGGGTGGCCTGCTCGGGCGTTTGCTGGCCGGTTTGCTCAGCGACCTGGGCGGTTGGCCCTGGGCCCTGGGCGGCATTGCCGGGCTGGGTTTGCTGGCGCTGGGGCTGTTCATCTGGTTGCTGCCGCCGTCGCGGCATTTTACCGCCCAGCCGCTGTCGGTGCGCGGGCTGCTGGGCAACTTCGCCCTGCACCTGAAGAACCCGCGTTTGCGCGTGCTGTTCGCCCTGGGCTTTCTGCTTATGGGCGGTTTCGTTGCACTGTTCAACTATGTCGGCTTTCGCCTGGCGGGTGCGCCATTCAACCTGTCGGCGACGGTCATCGGCCTGCTGTTCACCGTATACCTGCTCGGCATTCTCAGTGCTGGCTGGGCCGGGCGCCTGGTGCCACGCTTTGGCGCGCGTCAGGTGCTCAATGGCGGCATCGGCCTGATGCTGCTAGGCGTAGCGCTGTGCGCTGCGCCCTGGCTGAGCGCGGCGGTGGTCGGCCTGGCGCTGTTCACCCTGGGCTTCTTCTCGGCCCATGCGGTGGCCAGCGGGCAGGTCGGCATCCATGCGCAGGGCGCCAAGGCGCAGGCATCGGCGCTGTACCTGTGCGCCTATTATCTGGGCTCCAGCCTGGTGGGCTATGTCGGCGGTTACGTCTGGGAGCATGCCGGCTGGCTGGCATTGCTCGGCGTTCTGGCTGCGCTGTTTGTCGTTGCGGGTGCTCTGGTGCAGCGTATCTAGCCTGTTTGCCGCTCGTTCAGTGCAGGTTCAAGGAGGGTTCAGCGGGGATTCAGTCGTCTTCCGGCAGACTCGTTGCCAGGTTGATCAAAACCGCAACGAGAGGAATGACGCCATGAAAATCACCCTGAACCGTATCGCCTTCGCTACCTGCCTGGCCCTGGGTGCAAGCGCTGCCCAGGCCAACGACAATTTCGTCGGCCTGACCTGGGGCCAGACCGACAACAACATCCAGAAGTCCAACGCGCTGAATGCCAACCTCGGCAATCCGAAGCTGGACAAGGTGATCGATGGTGAAGGAACCTGGGGTATCCGGGCCGGCCAGACGACCGCTGACGGCCGCTACTACGCGACCTACGAGAATGTCTCGGACAGTCACAATGGCTACAAGCTGCGTCAGCAGAATCTGCTGGGCAGCTACGACATGTTCGTACCGCTGGGCAGCAACAACACCAAGCTGTTCGGTGGTGTGACGGCCGGCCTGGTCAAGCTCGAACAGGAGAGCCGTGGCTTCTCCCGTGACAGTGACATCGGTTTTGCCGCAGGCCTGCAGGCCGGTATTCTGCAGGAACTGAACAGCAACACCTCGATCGAAGCCGGCTATCGTTACCTGCGTACCAATGCCAGCACGGAAATGGCGCCGCATGGTGCAGACAAGGCCGGGTCGCTGGATCTGCACAGCAGTTCGCAGCTCTACCTGGGTGCCAACTTCGCCTTCTAAAGGTGGCTAGTGTGACCGGGCCGGGCATCTGCCCGGCCTTTGTATGACTGAAAAAAGGGGAAGTCTGATGAAATTGCTGGTGGTGGAGGATGAGGCGCTGCTACGTCACCATCTGTTCACTCGCCTCAGTGAAAACGGGCATGTGGTGGATGCCGTGCGCACCGCCGAAGAAGCCCTGTATCGCGCTGAGTCCTTCAATCATGACCTGGCCCTGGTCGACCTCGGCCTGCCCGGCATGAGCGGTATCGACCTGATCCGCGAGCTGCGCAGCCAGGACAAGAACTTTCCGATCCTGATCCTCACCGCGCGCGGCAACTGGCAGGACAAGGTCGAAGGGCTGTCCTGCGGCGCTGACGACTATGTGGTCAAACCCTTCCAGTTCGAAGAGCTGGAGGCGCGCCTCAACGCGCTGCTGCGCCGCTCATCCGGCTTCACCAAATCGACCATCGAGGCCGGCTCCCTGGTGCTGGATCTCAACCGCAAGCAGGCCACGGTGGATGAGCAATCGCTGCAACTGACCGCCTATGAGTACCGCATCCTCGAATACCTGATGCTGCATCACCAGCAGGTGGTGGCCAAGGAGCGCCTGATGGAGCAGCTCTATCCGGGCGATGACGAGCGCGATCCCAACGTCATCGAGGTACTGGTCGGGCGTCTGCGGCGCAAGCTGGAGGCAGTGCTGGGCGGCAAACCGATAGAAACCGTGCGCGGCCAGGGCTACATGTTCAACGAGCGCTGCAAGTGAGTCGAACGCGCGCCGTTCTGCGCAAGCTGCGCATACGTTTCGGCTCGCTGCGCCTGCGCCTGATGCTGGCCAGTGCCGCACTGGCAATGCTGTTCATGCTGTTGCTGATGCCCGTGCTGCAGGGCGTATTTCTCATGGCCCTGGAGCAGACCGTGGAGAAACGTCTGGCCTCCGATGCGGCTGCACTGATATCTGCTGCGCGTATCCATGACGGCCAGTTGCACATGCCGGACAAGATGCCTGACGAGGAATTCGACAACCTCGACTCGCACCTGCTGGGCTTCATCTTCGACCGTGAAGGCCAGATGATCTGGCGCTCACGCTCCTCCATCGACGAGTTGGTGCGCTACCTGCCGCGCTACGATGGTCGCGGTCACGAGTTCATCCGCATTCGCGACGACAGCGGCCAGGAATACTTCGTATACGACGTGGAAGTGGATTTGCTGCGCGGCGACCAGACTGCGCTGAGCATCGTGACCATGCAGCCGACGCGCGAATACCAAGGGCTGTTCAACGGCTTTGCCTGGCAGCTGCGACTGTGGCTGGGCATCGCCCTGCTGGTATTGTTGGGTCTGCTCTGGTTTGGCCTGACCTGGGGCTTTCGCAGCCTGCGTGGTCTCAGCGACGAGCTCGATGGGGTGGAGGCCGGCACCCGCCAGCGCCTGAGTGACGAACACCCACGCGAACTGCTGCGCCTGACCAATTCCCTCAACCGCCTGCTCGACAGCGAGCGGCGTCAGCGCGAGCGTTATCGCGACTCGCTGGAAGATCTTGCCCACAGCTTGAAAACACCACTCAGCGTGTTGCAAGGCATAGGTGAAACCCTTGCCTCTCAGCACGAGAATCGCGAGCAGGCGCAACTGATGCAGGCGCAAATCGAACGCATGAGTCAGCAGGTTGGCTATCAATTGCAGCGCGCCAGCCTGCGCCGCAGTGGCCTGGTACGCCATCGCGAGCAGGTCTGGCCGGTGCTCGACGGTTTGTGCCGCTCGCTGGACAAGGTCTACCGCGACAAACGTGTCGAAGCGACGCTGGAAGTGCCCGAGCACAGTCAGATCACCATGGAACGTGGCGCGCTGATGGAGCTGCTCGGCAACCTGCTGGAGAACGCTTACCGCCTCTGCCTGCATCGCGTACGCGTCAGGCTGCAACCCCTGGCTGGCGGCTGCCTGATCACCATCGAGGACGACGGCCCTGGTGTGCCGCAGCAGCAGCGTGAGCGCGTATTACAGCGCGGCGAGCGTCTGGATGCGCAGAATCCGGGGCAGGGCATCGGCCTGGCGGTGGTGGAAGACATCGTCGAAAGCTACGACGGTGAGCTGAGCCTGGAAGACTCCGAACTGGGCGGCGCCTGTTTCAGGGTGCGGTTGTATGACTGAGCCTTGCTGATGCATCTTCCTTGATTGCGCTCAGGTCGCTGCAGCGGAGCAAGGCCGATATCAATGATGATCCTCGTGATCGATTGAACGCTTGGCCCCCGCTGCGCGAACTACAGAATGGCCAGAGCGTGAACGCCCACAATGGGTCGGACATACGAATGCAACCGCGCTGACGGTAGGTGCAAAAGCAAGGCTTTGCTCACTACTTGTGGGGAGAGTCCATATAAGTTGTTAGGCCTCGCACAATATTACATAAGCAATATCGGGGCTAAGGGTTAAGTAATACTCACTCTCTGCCCCAAAGTTGGTCTGTTATTCTCTCGTTGAATTCATCAAGTGTGTGGCGAGCAAGATTAATAAAAGCTATATCGGACTCGACTTGCTCTGGCTCAAACCTCTTGTATCGCTGTGTTATTCCGCGCTTTTTGGATTGTGTCTTAACTCTAACGTAAGCACCTTTCTTTAAGCCAATCCAATCTGCGTGCGCATACTCATTCCTGCGTTTTGAGCATTCGAGAAGCATCTTCTCAAGTTCGTTCAAGTCAGTGTGCGTAAACTTGACCTCTGCTGATTCGATCATCTGGCCATACAAATGCATAAGAGATCGGCATTTAGCAGTGAACATCATTTCCGAGAGAAAGACATCCATTCGTTCATCTTGGTATGGATCGTGGAGCATCGCTTCGCGAATGCATTGTGAAACACCATCTTCTAGAGAGTTAAAGAAAATTACGATCCATCCAATCTGCGGTGCAAGTTCTTCAAGATAGGAACGTAGTTCATCATCAGAGTCTGTCGACTCGAACTGTTCTTCTGCTTCTCTTTGTGTAAAGTGGATTTCTGACATTGCCGGCCTAACTATTAATTAGACGACATTCATGTCGCATTTCCACACGACACCTGTCGCATAACCTTCCTTGTCGTCCTGTAAGTCCTTGTCTGGCCTGAATATGCTCGCTGCAAACGCGACAGCACTCAGGAGGAAAAACGACATGGAGAACGGCAAGCTTATCGCCTCTAGCGCATTGCCAGCAGGCTTGGGTCAGAAGTTAGTGCAGGACTGTCTGCTCTGTCCATCCACGAAGTCAGATGCACAGACAGCAATACGACTTACCCCTCCTGCGCCCGATACGCCCCCGGCGTCAGCCCCGTCCATTTCTTGAAAGCCCGATGAAATGCCGAGGGTTCGGAGAAGCCGAGTTGTTCGGCAATGTCCTGAATTGCCAGTTCGTCGCGGCCCAGGTGGTAGATGGCGAGGTCGCGGCGCAGATGGTCCTTGAGTTCCTGGAAGCTGGTGCCTTCCTCGCGTAAGTGCCGACGCAGGGTTTGCGGGCTGGTGTGCAGTTGCTGAGCTACCTGTTCCAGGTCCGGCCAGGTGCGGCAGTCGCGGCCGAGCAGGCGACGAATCTGGCTGATCAGGCTATCGCCGCCGTCGGGGCGGGCCAGCAGATCGGCGGGTGAGTGCTGGAGGAATTGCTTGAGGGTGCGTTCGTCCTGCAGCAGCGGCATGGCCAGGTAGCGGGCGTGGAACAGCAGGCTGTTTTGCCCGGCGGAGAACCGCCGCGTGCAGGGGAACAGCAGTTCGTACTCGGCGGCATGCGCGGGTTCGGGGTAGGCGAAGGTGGCTTCTTCCAGGCGGATGCGTTGGCCGATCAGCCAGCTACCGAGGCGGTGCCAGATCACCAGCAGACTTTCGACCAGAAAATGATCCGGGTCCCACAGCGTGCTGTCGTCCACGCTCAGCCGCGCCCAGTCGCCTTCGCGTTGCAGGCTGATGCCTGGCGCGTCGGGAAACAGGCCGTAGAACATCGCACCACGACTCAGGGCTTTTTCCAGGCTGCGGCAGTGGATGATGGCGTGGCCCATCATGGCGAAGGTGCCGCGTTTGCTCGGCTGGCGGCCGAACCCGAGGTACTCGTCGTCCAGCGCTTCCCACAGCAGTTGCATCAGCCGGGAGAATTGTTCCGGGGCGATGCGTGCGCGCGGCTCGACCAGCACGGCGCTCTGGATGCCAGCCTGACGCAGTATCAGCTCGCAGGCCAGGCCTTGGCGATCCGCACCGCGCAGGGCGGCGCGGACGAAGTGGCTGGCAATGGTGCGTTCGCGCATGCTGGGTTTCCGAAAGCGAGGGTGGTCGATGGTAGGCAGTTGCTCCCAGCCAGGGCAAGCCAGCCGAGCGATTGGGTCAACCGCGGCGAGCGCATGGGTCATTGAGGCGCGGCGGGGCGGCCCTTAACCTCAAGGGCATAACAACAGCGGAGGACCCGCCCCATGCAACGCAACCATTTCGACACCGAGCACAACCTGTTCCGCGACGCCTTCGCTGCGTTTCTCGATAAAGAGGTGGTGCCGCATCAGGAGGCCTGGGAAGAGGCTGGGGTGGTGGATCGCAGCGTGTGGCGCAAGGCTGGCGAGATGGGTTTTCTGCTGCCCTGGGCGGACGAGGAGTACGGCGGCGCGGGGCTCAAGGATTTTCGCTACGAGCAGATCATGTGCGAGGAGCTGGCGCGCATCAACGAACCGGGGTTCATGATTCCGCTGCACTCGGCGCTGTGCGGCCCCTATATCGCCGAGTACGGTAATGCCGAGCAGAAGGCGCGGCTGCTGCCGGGCATCATCAGTGGTGAAACCATCCTGGCGGTGGCGATGACCGAGCCTTCCGCTGGCTCTGACCTGGCCGGCATGCGCACCACGGCGGTGGACAAGGGCGATCACTGGCTGCTCAACGGCTCCAAGGTGTTCATCTCCAATGGCTATCTGGCCGATGTGGTGATCGTCGCGGCCAAGACCGACCCGGCCAACAAGCACGCCATGGGCCTGTTTCTGGTGGAGCGCGGCATGCCCGGTTTCGAGCGTGGCAAGAAGCTGAAGAAGCTCGGCATGCACAGCCAGGACACCGCCGAGCTGTTCTTCAACGACGTCAAGGTGCCCAAGGAAAACCTGTTGGGCGATGCCAAGGGCGGCTTCTTCTACCTGATGAACATGCTCGCCCAGGAACGCCTGACCAATGCCTGCGGCGCGGTGGCCGGCGCCGAGGCGGCGCTGCAGACCACCATCGATTACGTGAAGGAGCGCCAGGCCTTCGGCCGCCCGGTGGCGCACTTCCAGAACACCCGCTTCAAACTGGCGGAAATGCGCACGCAGATCGACGTGGCGCAGGTGTTCACCGATCGCTGCGTGATGGACCACAACCGGAAGAAGCTCACCCCGGAAGTCGCCGCAGAGGCCAAACTGTTCACCACCGAGCTGCTGTGCAAGGTGGTCGACGAGGGCGTGCAGCTGCATGGCGGCTGGGGCTACATGTGGGAATACCCGATCTGCAAGATGTACGCGAACGCGCGCATCCAGCGCATCTTCGCCGGTACCTCGGAGATCATGAAGGAAATCATCAGCCGCGGTATGAAGCTGTAGCGGTCCGTTCGACGGAGAGTGGATATGAATCTTGCGATTGACGCATGGGCTCAGCCCGCCGGTGGCCAGTTGCGCGAGCGCATGCCAGAGGTGGCGCGGCTGTTCGAGAAGTCCGGCAGTGCGCACCTGCTGGATGTGCGACTCGGCCCCGAGGAGACCATCGCACAGATGGACGAGGCGGGCGTCGACAAGCTGATGCTGGCCGCCTGGTGCCGCCCCGAGGGATGGATGTTCAGCAACGATGAGATCGCCGAGTTTACCCGGGCCTTTCCCGAGCGCTTCGTCGGCGTGGCCACGGTCGATCTGAGCAAGCCGATGGCCGCCGTGCGCGAGCTGGAGCGGGCCGTGCACGAGCTGGGCTGCAAGGCACTGCGCATCGTGCCCTGGCTGTGGAAGTTGCCGCCGAACGACCGGCGCTACTACCCGCTGTACGTGAAGTGCATCGAGCTGGACATTCCCTTCTGCACTCAGGTTGGCCATACCGGCCCGCTGCTGCCGTCGGAAACCGGGCGACCGGTACCCTATCTGGACGAGGTGGCGTTGGACTTCCCGGAGCTGCGCATCGTCGCCGGGCATATTGGCCATCCCTGGACGGACGAGATGATCGGCGTGGCCTGGAAGCACGATAACGTCTTCATCGATACCTCGGCCTATCTGCCCCGTTATTACCCTGCACAGCTTCTGCAGTACATGCAGAGCTACGGCGCGCACAAGGTGCTGTTCGGCAGCAACTTCCCCCAACTGTCCCTGACCCGCTGCATGGCCCAGGTCAAGGAACTCGGTCTGGCCGCCGAGGTGGAGGCACAATTTCTGTACGGTAACGCCCGCCGGGTGTTCGGCCTGTAATGTCCGACTGATCGATCCCCCCGGCGCCATGCCGTGATCTACCGCTGGCCCCGCACAACAACCGACAACAGGTGCGCCGCGATGACCGAACCACTGCAACTGCCGCTGCAACGCTTCAACTATTGGCTGGATCGGCAAGCCGATACCGTCTGGCTGCGTCAGCCGGTCAATGGCGTGTGGCATGACTTCACCTGGCGCCAGGTCGACGAGCAGGCGCGCCGCCTGGCCAGCGCGCTGCTGGCGCTGGGCTGCGTGCCGGGCGAGCGCGTTGCGCTGCTGGCGAAGAACTGTGCCGAATGGTTTATCAGCGACCTGGCGATCCAGCACGCCGGGCTGGTCAGCGTGCCGCTGTATCCGCTGCAGGCGCCGGAACAGATCGCCTATGTGCTGGAGCACGCGGGCTGCAAGGTAATCCTGGTTGGCAAGCTGGATGAGCCGGACAAGCTGGCCACCGGTATCGCGGCGCATATCACCCGCATCGCCATGCCTTATCCGACCATGGCCGCCGAGCATCAATGGCAGACATTGCTGGCGGCGCATGAGCCGCTGCTCGGCGCGCATCTGCAGCGTGGTGAGGATCTGCTGTCGATTCTCTACACCTCTGGCACTACCGGGCAGTCCAAGGGCGTGATGCTCTCGGCACATGCCATGGCGTTCTCTGCGGCCAACGCCACGGCGGAGCTGAACATGACGCCGCAGGATCAGTTCTTCTCCTACCTGCCACTATCGCATGCCGCCGAGCGCTTCCTGGTCGAATTCAACAGCCTCTACTGCGGCGCACCGGTGGCCTTCGTCGAGTCGCTGGAGACCTTCGCCAGCGACCTGCGCCAGGTGCGTCCCACCGTGTTCTTCTCGGTGCCACGGTTGTGGACGCGCTTTCAGCAGGGTGTGCTGGAGAAGTTGTCGGCGCACAAGCTCGAGCGTCTGCTGCGTATCCCGCTGCTGGGGCGGCTGGTGGCGCGCAAGGTGCGGGCGGGGTTGGGGCTGGATCGTGCGCGCGTGCTGGTGTCCGGTGCGGCGGCGATTTCCACCGGGCTGCTGGAGTGGTACCGGCGCCTGGGCATGACCATTTGCGAGGGTTACGGCATGACCGAGCACTTCGCCTACGGTTGTTTCAATCGCCCCGGGCAGGTGCGCTTCGGTACCGTGGGCAGGCCGATGCCGCATCTGCAGGTGCGCATCGACGCCAGCGGCGAGATCCTGCTGCGCAGCGAGACGCTGATGCAGGGTTATTACCGTGAGCCGGAGAAGACCGCCGAGACGCTCAAGGATGGCTGGTTGCACACCGGTGATCGCGGCCAGCTGGACGAGGCGGGCTACCTGCGCATCACCGGGCGGGTCAAGGACATCTTCAAGACCAGCAAGGGCAAATACGTCGCGCCAGCGCCCATCGAGGGCGAGATCGCCAAGAGTCATTGGGTCGAGCAGGTGTGCCTGATGGGCAGCAACCTGGATCAACCGTTGGCGCTGATCGAGCTGTCGCCCGCCGCCCGCCAGCAACCGCGCGAGTTGCTCGGCCAGTCACTTGCCGAGCATCTGCATGCAGTCAATCAACGGCTGGAGGCGCATGAACGTGTCAGCCATTTCTACCTGGTCAGCGAGGCCTGGACGGTGGATAACGGCAGCATGACGCCGACCATGAAGATCCGCCGCAATGTGCTGGAGGTGCGTTATGCCGAGGCCATTGCCGCCATGCCCGGTGATGCCGTCATCGTCTGGGAACGTTAATCCGTAGTCCGGATGCAATCCGGGAAGTGCAATCCCGGATTGCATTCGGGCTACGTCAAACAAGCAAATCGGGAGTCACCATGTCCGGCCCACTGTCTTCGCTGAAAATTCTCGACTTCTCCACCCTGCTGCCGGGTCCTTTTGCCTCGTTGCTGCTAGCCGATATGGGCGCCGAAGTCCTGCGGGTGGAGTCGCCTACGCGTATGGATCTGGTGCGCGTGCTGCCGCCGCACGATGGCGGAACCTCCACCAGTCACGCCTACCTCAACCGCAACAAACGCAGCATCGCCCTCGATCTCAAACGGCCCGAAGCGGTGGAGGTGGTCAAGCAGCTAGTCAGCGAGTACGACATCGTGCTCGAACAGTTTCGCCCCGGTGTGATGGACAAGCTGGGTGTCGGCTACGAGGCGCTCAAGGCGATCAACCCGCGGCTGATCTACGTGTCGATCACCGGCTACGGCCAGAGTGGGCCTTATCGTGATCGCGCCGGGCACGACATCAACTACCTGGCGCTGGCCGGTATCGCCAGCTACACCGGGCGCCGCGACAGCGGCCCGTTGCCGCTCGGCGTACAGTTGGCCGACCTGGCGGGCGGCTCGCTGCATGGGGTGATCGGCCTGCTCGCAGCCGTGGTGCAGCGCCAGGCCACCGGTGTGGGGCAGCAGGTCGACGTGAGCATGACCGACTGCGCGTTCAGCCTGCATGGCATGGCGGGCGCTGGTTACCTCGGTGCCGGCGTCGAGCCTGACATGGAAAACCAGGCGCTCAATGGCGGCAGCTTCTACGACTACTACCGCACGCGCGACGGTCGCTGGTTCTCTGTCGGCAGCCTGGAACCGCAGTTCATGCAGCAGTTCTGCGCCGCCATTGGCCGCCCCGAACTGGCAGCACGCGGCCTGTCGCAGAGGCCCGAGGATCAACGCGCGCTCAAGCGCGAGATCGAGATCGAGTTCGAGAAGCGTGATTTTGCGCAATGGTGCGAAGTCTTCGCTGAGCTTGATGCCTGCGTCGAACCCATGTTGCCGCTGTCCGAAGCGGTGCAGCATCCGCAGGTCAAGGCTCGCGGGCTGGTCGTCGAGGTGCCGCGTGAGGGGCTGCCCGCGCAGTCGCAACTGGCTTGCCCGCTGAAGTTCTCCGAAGGGCTACCGCCACCACGGCATGTCGGGGTGGAGGTTGGCGCGCATACCGCTGAAGTATTGACAGAGCTGGGTTATGACGCCGAACAGATCGCGGCGTTGAGGAGGGCTGGGGCGCTGGGTTGAGTCGCAAGGCTCACTGTCTGGCAACGTCACTGCGCACAGCGCACTCTGCGAGACTTTGATACGGGCGTAGGGTGCGCCACGCGCACAGAGGCGTTATGCAGTTTCCCCCATCACTCCTGACGCTGCTCACCACTGAAGGTCAGCGTCACCTTGCAACGCCGGCAGTAGTAGCGGCGGCCCTTGGCGACCAGGGCGTGACGCTGGGCCGAGAAGGGGAACTCGCCATCCGCGCAGCTACAACGATAGATGAAGCGACTGACCTTGCGCCGCTCGACTTCGTAGCTGTGGCAGCGATGCGGCGGCAGCTCGTAGACGCCGCGCATGATCAGCTGCCATTCCTCGCCATGCGGCTGAATACGCGGGCCGAACAGCTGATGGGCGACCATGTGGGCGACTTCGTGCGGCACCGTCTGGCGCAGGAAGTCTTCCTGGTTGGCCCGGTACAGCTGCAGGTTGAAGCGCAGCTTGTTTTCCGTCAGGTGCGCGACACCCGCCTTCTGCCCGCGTAGCTTGAAGCTGATTTCGGGGCGGGCAAAGCGTTGC
Source organism: Pseudomonas sp. GW6 (assembly GCA_048065775.1). Classification (GTDB taxonomy): domain Bacteria; phylum Pseudomonadota; class Gammaproteobacteria; order Pseudomonadales; family Pseudomonadaceae; genus Aquipseudomonas. The sequence goes on along the minus strand of JBLUOL010000026.1, from coordinate 4,361 downwards.
TTGAAGAAGGTTTCGGCCTGTTGGTAGCAGGCTTCGACGCGGGCGTGAATCTGTTCGGGCATGGACAGGCGCTGGTGCAGGCTGAGCGTGAATTATGCCGCAAGCCGACAGCCAGCGCAGGTATCACTCGTCCCCTGGCGCCTGCATTCGCTGTTCCTGCGTGCCGCGGCTCTGGTCCTGCTGCACCGTGCGCTGATACTCCGGCTCCAGGGTGTAGGTCCAGAACAGGATCATGCTGACCAGAATGGTGACGATTACCAGCAGCCCCACGCCAATCATCGAGGAGGCGTAGAGGAAACCCTGCTGGTTGTCGATGCGCATGAAGCGTGGCAGCCCGACATAGATCAGGTAGGCGGCATGGGCACAGGCGAGCAGCAGCACGCTGATTGCCAGCCAGCGTGTGGGGTAGAGCGCAGCAATACCGGCCAGGAAGAAGGGCGTGCAGGCATAGGCGATGAAGCCGATGCACTGGTTGAAGGTGGGCCTGGCCTCGAAGGTGCGCGACATGTAGCGCAGGAAGTAACCCATGATGAAAACACCGACCAGCGTAGCCAGATAAAGCAGCCCGCTCAGTTGCAGGGCACTTGCGACCTCCAGGCGAATGCGCTCTTCGTCTACCAGGCTCCAGCCGACCCAATGGGTGCCGATGAACAGGCAAACTGCCGGCAACAGGCTGAAAAGCAGCAGGTAGGGTAGGTAGTTGGCGCTGTTGCGCTCTTCGTCCTGGCGAATGGCCGTCCAGGCGCGGTCCGGGCGGGTGAGAAGGGTATAGAGGTTCGCATACATGGTGTGACCATCCGCTTGACTGCCTTTAAATCTCGGGCAGTCGTAGCCGCGTAGGGTTCAACCCAAATTTTCTGGTGCATGGCAACGAAAAGGCCGCCCGAAGGCGGCCTGTGGGTTAGCTGCTAGTGACTATCAGCTGGTGTAGACCGGGCCGATGCCCATGCCCCAGAGAATGACCGAACTGGCGATCATCGCTACCAGCACGACCAGGCCGACTGCCAGTACGGAACTGGAGAACATGAAGCCTTCGTCTTCAGGGATGTTCATGAAGGTCGGTATGCCGACATAGAGCAAATAAACGGTGTAGCAGATCGCGACCGTGCCCACGACCATGCCCAGCCACAGATGCGGATAGAGCGCTGCGAGACCTCCGATGAACAGCGGGGTGGCGGTGTAGGCCGCGAATACGACGCACTGGGTCAGGCTGGGATTGGCGTCGTAGGTACGTGCCATCCAGTGGATGAAGGCGCCCATTACGGCTACGCCAGCGAGCATCGCCAGGTAGGACATGATGGTCATCACCATCGCACTGCCTTCGGTGAGCATTACCGGAGCTCGGTCACCAATCGCCCAGCCAACCTGGGTGGTGCCGATGTAGGCTGAAATAGCGGGAATTGCCGCAAGAATCAGCACATGGGTCAGGTACATGTGGCTGATGGATTCTTCCTCGCCACGGATTTCTTGCCATTCTTGATCGGGATGGGTGAAGAGCCCCCAAACGTGGTGGATCATGCCAGACACCTCCTCTTTTTATGACGGTCGCCCCCCAGCGAACGCCCGGCACGCGTGTACAGCGCCACCGGGTGTCAGGCCGAAATCTATGCGACCTTATGTCGCAGTATAGGCAGGGCCTGAAGCAGGCGTGATGTCTGGCTTTAGAGCAAATCGCTCTCTAGAAGTCAGCGGTAATAGCGCTCAAGAATTTCCATGGCCAGGTTTATCGACTGCAGCCGCTCTGTGCTGCCGCCTCGGTCCGGATGATGTGCGCTGACCATTTGTCGGTAGCGCAGCTTGATTCGTGGCAGATCGAGCGTCCGTTCGTTGGCCAGTTCGAACAGTTCCAGGGCTGCCTGCTTCTCTTCGCCGCCCTGCATGCGTGTCCAGAAGCTGGTCAGCAGGCGCTCGACACCGCGCTCGTCGGTGTCGCGTAGTTGACTCATGTCCAGGTAGTAATCGCGCAGCTCGTCGCGTTCACTAAGTGCCGCGTTGCCTGGCTGATAGGGCAGCAGGCGGATGCACAGCGGGCTGATCTCGAGCAGGTGCGTTTGCTCCTGCCACAGCCGTTCACGCAGGCGATAAAGCGCGTTGAACAGCAGAAAATGAGTGCGAAACAGCACCAGCTTGTCCGCCAGGGGTAGATTGGGGACATGGCCGCTGTGGCGGTCTTTCAATTGCTGGATCAGGGTGTATTCGGTAATGCCGTCCGGTGCTGCCTGCAGCAGTTGCAGTACCTGCTCGGCGAGGTCCAGGTTGGGGTCGAGGTCGTCGTTCATCGGCCGAGACTAGCATTTAGTTGTCGGTGGGGTAGGGGCGCGGCGCCATTGTGCGTAAAATGTCGCGCTTTCGTTCCCACTCCCTCGGATTTCGACGCACCATGGGCACCCTTTCGGTCAACCAGAACAAACTGCAGAAGCGCATTCGCCGCCTGGCCGGCGAAGCCATCACCGACTTCAACATGATCGAGGATGGCGACAAGGTGATGGTCTGCCTGTCCGGTGGCAAGGACAGCTACACCATGCTCGACGTGCTGCTGTACCTGCAGAAGGTGGCGCCGATCCAGTTCGAGATCGTCGCGGTGAACATGGACCAGAAGCAGCCCGGCTTTCCCGAGCACGTGCTGCCGGCCTACCTGGAATCCATCGGCGTGGCGTACCACATCATCGAGAAGGACACTTACTCGGTGGTCAAGGAGAAGATCCCCGAGGGCAAGACCACCTGCTCGCTGTGCTCGCGCCTGCGCCGCGGCACCCTGTACACCTACGCCGACGAGATCGGCGCGACCAAGATGGCGCTGGGGCATCACCGCGACGACATCCTGGAAACCTTCTTCCTCAACATGTTTTACGGCGGCACGCTCAAGGCCATGCCGCCCAAGCTGCTGTCCGACGACGGCCGCAACGTGGTGATCCGCCCGCTGGCCTACTGCGCCGAGGCCGATATCGAGGCCTACAGCCAGCTCAAGGAGTTTCCGATCATCCCGTGCAACCTGTGCGGTTCGCAGGAGAACCTGCAGCGTCAGGTGGTCAAGGAGATGCTGCAGGAGTGGGAGCGCAAGAGCCCGGGCCGCGTTGAGATCATGTTCCGCGCGTTGCAGAACGTGCACCCCTCGCAGCTGGCCGACCGCAACCTGTTCGACTTCAAGAGCCTGAAGATCGACGACAGCGCCACGCCGCGCTTCCTCGACGTGATGAGCCTGTAAGCCATTGCGGCTAAAGCCCCTTCCACGGCTCGCGTCGCATGTGGGAGGGGCTTTAGCCGCGACGCTTGCCAGGCCGCAAAGGCCTGGAGTATGGTTCGGCCATCGCTTTGGAGAATTCCATGTCCGCCAGTCTCAACCTCCTGTCCATGCTGCAAGCCGGTGCCTCGCGCGCCGCGTTGGCTCGTGCGCAGGCGCTTGTGGCGGCAGCGTATTATTTCTTTGGGTATTGGTTTAGCCACAGGCGCGCCTGATACCCCACAGGCGGCCTGAGACACCAGGGTCGCCACCAGAGACGTTTTCCAGAAAACCCCCGGTCGGCAACCCGACCGGGGGTTTTGTTTTTTCCGGCCGAAAAACGGCCACAGATCGAGGACTCACAGATGAACCGTTATTACCGCAACTACCGCTACGACTGGCGATTTAGCAGCGTCACCACCGCCCTGACACCTTTGCAACGAACACTCAGTTAGCGCCGCGCGGCGCAGGCCGCGCCGGCCAAGGAACCGCCAGATCATGAATGCTTCCGTCTCTGCTCAACTCGCTTCCACCGTTACCACCATCGCCCGCCGCAGTGCTCAGCCGCTGCCCAGCCCTGCCGTACTGCGTCAACGCCTGCCGTTGTCTGCCACGCTTGCCGAACGTATTGCCGCCGACCGTGACGCCATCCGCGCCGTGCTCGATGGCCGCGACTCGCGCCTGCTCGTGGTGGTCGGCCCCTGTTCCCTGCATGACCATACCAGCGCCCTCGAATACGCCGAGCGCCTGGCCGAGCTGGCGCCGCAGGTCGACGACCAACTGCTGCTGGTGATGCGCGCCTACGTGGAGAAACCACGTACCACCGTGGGCTGGAAGGGGCTGCTGTACGACCCGCATCTCGATGGCAGTGGCGATATGGCCGAAGGCTTGCGCCAGTCGCGGCAACTGATGCTGGATATCCTCGCTCGCGGCCTGCCGCTGGCCACCGAGCTGCTGCAACCGATGGCCGCCGGCTACTTCGACGACCTGCTCGGTTGGGCGGCGATCGGCGCACGTACCAGCGAGTCGCAGGTGCATCGCGAGATGGTCAGCGGCCTGGATCTGCCGGTGGGCTTCAAGAACGGTACCGACGGCAGCGTCGGCATCGCCTGCGACGCCATGCGTTCGGCGGCGCACCCGC
>JBLUOL010000025.1:0-40345 GCA_048065775.1 Pseudomonas sp. GW6 | reverse complement strand
CTTGACATGGTGGGGGTCGTTGGTTCGAGTCCAATTGTGCCTACCAAATCGAACCCGTCTAGTACGGGGCTTAGAGGGCGATCCGCAAGGGTCGCCCTTTTTGTTTTGGGAAAACTTTGGGAAAGGTTTGGGAAAACCCGCCACCCAATTCAAAGTTTCAGCCCCGCCTGGACGTGCTGGTAAATCACCTCCTTCTGCTCATGCCCATCCTGATAATAGGCGGTCATTTCCGGGGTCGCATGGCCCAACAGCGCCTGCACATACTCGGTTGGGAATCCCTGTTGTTCGTACAGCCATGAGCCCAGCGCGCGCAGTTCGTGCATGGTCGGCCGAGCCTTCGGGTTCTCGATGTGATCGTAGGCTTTGGCCAGGTCGCGGGCCTTGCGGAACTCCTTGGTCAGGTAGTCATCCGTCACGGCTGACCAGTGTGCCTTGGCCTCGATCTGCTCACGCTTGCGCGCCTTGGGCCGGTAGCAGATTAGGTAGGGGCTGGCGATTGGCTCTTTCAGGCACTCCTGCACCACGGCGCGCAGGTCGGCGCCCATTTCAATCTCTAGATGAATGGGCGTGCCGTAGTTTTCGGTCTTGCCTGGACTGACGCGGATCACGTTACGGCTCATGTCCACGGCTGCGCGCTCCCAGGTCACTAGATCCTCGCGGCGCTGCAGACTCAGCAGCGCCAGGCGAATGGCGCGCTTGAGCCAGGCTGGAGTGGTCTCGGCGTCGAGAATCTTCTGCACACCTTCGACAGTGTGCCGCTGGCGCACCTTCTCCTGCTCCTTCTTCTGCAGGGTCAGCTCGGCGCAGTTGCGCTCGGCCATGCCCTTGGCCACGGCGAAGGCGTAAATCTGAATCCACAGGCCGCGGTGCTTGGTGTAGGCGTTGTTGTTGAACTGATCCAGATACTCGGCCATTGCCAGCACGTCGAGCTGCCCGATCATCCTGTCGCCCAGGTCGGCCCGGTAACGCTCCAGCTTGATGCGGGTTTCCTTGAGCGTGGAGTCGGCCAGCTTGCGCCCTGGCAGCCATTCCGACTCGAAGCGCTCCAGCAGGTGCTTGATGGTCGGCGCCTGCTCACCGGTGAGCAGTTGCAGCAGCGCGCCGTCGTCGGTCATCAGCGGGGCCAGCTTGGCATTGGCCAGCTTGGCGAGCTTGATCGCCTCGGTCATCGGCTTGTTGATGCTGGTCTTCTTGCCGGTGATCGGGTTGCGGTACTGCCAATACTTCCCATTTGGGTAAAGGTTTTCGGGAAGGTTGCGGTTCTTGCCGGTGCGCGGGCGCGGTGGGTTCATGTCAGCTTACCGCCATCATCTTGTGCAGGAGGGGATCGGTCGAGCCAGTCAGCTCGGCATTGAGGTCGACGAAGTACATTTCGCCCTTCACCTCGCCGACGATCACGCCTTCGTCGATCCATTTCTTCAGTTGTTGCAGGCTGGGCTTGCCGCCTGCAAAGCGCAGCGCTCGGTATTCGCCAGCTTCCATCAGTCGCGGAACCTTTGCCGTGATCTGAGTGACTACTTTTGCCATAGGTATACCTCACTGGCCCGGCAGCGCCAGGCAAGATAAAGGGTTCAGGATTGCGAGGGGTTGCAGGGCTAGCAAAGGGGATGGGGTGGGGTTGTTAGAGCAGGCTCTTCTGCGCGTCCATCCAGCGCTTGCGCTCTGCATTGCGCAGGGCTTTTGCTTCGGCCTTGTCTTCTTTCAGCCTGGCCAGGTACACGTCGCGGCGGATCAGTCTGTCCTGGCCGGCGTCGTAGATGTACGGCTGCCCCATGTAGGTGCAGCCGCCGAAGTGCCTGGCCACACTGAACTGGCTTTGACTGACGTTGTGGATTTCCTCGGGCGCGGTCATTGGCCTTGCGCCTGGCGATGGGTGGCGAGGGCTGCGCGAGCGGTATCTAATGCTTTGGCAGCTGGCATGATTGGCCCCGCGTGAACAGCTCGACACTCTCCGAAACAGTTCCACGCGAGCGACGCGGCGCACTCTTCTAGCGCCTCCACCAGCGCCCGCACGTCCTGATTCGCCTCCTGCCGCTCTCCCTGCTCGGCCATTTCGAGGTGTTGCTCGGTATGGTCTGGCACTTCCTGTGCCGGGGTGGCGGTGATGGGCATGGCAGCGATAGCAGCTTGCTCGGCGCCGCCGTCTTCCTGATCGCCAGTTCCAGCTATTCGATACTTCATCGCGCAGCCGGCCAGGTCATGCTTCTCTTGGAAGTACGCACTGGCGTATGCGCCCCAGCTCTCAATGTCCTCTGCCGCCTCCAGCAGCAATACCCGCGCCGCCGCCAGCTCGGCGCGCAGATCTTGGATATACGCATGGGCTTCGCGCAATGCCGGCTCGTGAACCTCTCGGTAGCTGCGCCCCCACCTTGTCAGCTCGGCGGCAAGGGCGTCGCGTTCGGCGCACAGCCTGCGCAGCTCTGCACTGTCGCGGGCGTGCTGGGCTTTCCATCCATCTGCCGCCTTTGCGCCGTCCTCGCGCCCTTTGTCGTAGCCAGACTGCCAGCTATTCGCGTCAGACTGGAGCTCGGAAACTTGCGACCGCAGCGCCTCGGCCTCTGCCTCAAGCGCGGCGATTGCGTGCGTGTGGGCATCTTCGCTCAGCACCACCAGACCTGGGCGTAGGGTTGCATTGTGGCCGGTGCGCATATCGATTACTGGAGCGCTACCGGCTAGCCGGAATAGTTTCGTCTCACTCATCTTGACCCCCTGCCGCGCTGTCGGCGCTCACGTACTCGCGCAGCACTTTCATCTTGCAGTCACGGCACACAATTCCGCGACTTGGTTGGTATGGGATATCCAGGGCGATAACGGCGACTGCATAGCCTGGGCCAACGTCTCGACCATCGCCCGGTGTAACCTGCACGCGAATCTCTCCATCGTTGGCACCACACTCTTTCAGGCACAGATCACACGTCACTACAGTTACTGTTTTCGTGGTGATACCCATCACACCTCTCCTTCTTCGGTGGCAGCGGTGGGGCGCAGCGGATCGTACCCGGTCATGCCTTTGGTGTAGTTGCTGCTGATGTGCGCGGCGATGCTCTCCAGGCGCTCGGCCATGCCCCACATGTCGTTGTTGTCGCGCCGGCTGACGACAGCGCTTCTTGTGCAGTTGCGCTCGATCAGTATTGAGGCGGCGCGGCGGATCAGCCACGCCTCCAGCTTGCGGCGAATGAAGCCGGAATGCGGTATCAGTCTCATACCTTCCCACCCTCCGCATGGCTGGCGAGAAGGGCGCGGAGTTCGGCGGCAAGGGCGTCGCGTTCGGCTTCAAGCCTGGCGATAGATTGATAAGCGAATGCTAGCTTTCCCGTTGGCTTAGTCATGAGCAAATTCCCCGTGCAGTTTCTTGCGCAGCTCCTGAGCCGCTAGAGCGGCGTGGTCTATGTCGTCGAAAAGGCCGCCGTAGTGAGCAACCCCATTCAGCCTGACGCGAACCGACCACTTTCCACTGCGCGGACACTTTGAAACGTTCTTGTGCCCGCTGGTGGAGTTCTTCTGAATGGATCGGTTCTGGCCGTTCTGCGATATGGTCGCCGGCCTCAGGTTTTCCTGCGCGTTGTTGGTCTTATCGCCGTCGATATGGTCGATGAAATCAGGCTCTTCCCCGGTACGCATCTTGTAGAGGACGCGGTGAACAAGAAGCCGCTTCTTGTTGAGCGTGACGGTGTAGTAACCCTGCAGCATGCCGGTGGCGAGAGTTCCTGCCGCTGAGTAGCCACGCCTGACTTTCCACCTGACGGTATGGCCAACATCATCAAACAGTGAACATAGATATTCGCGGTCAGGAAGAGACTGTCGCGTATAGAGTGGGTGCTTCATATGCAGCCACCACCCGCCGCCAGGGCATCCTTGGCAACGTCTCGGCTAATGTTGCAGGTGTCATAGCACCAGTTGTTGTCGTCGGCGTATTGGCCAAGCGCAGCTCGCAGGCGAGAGCACTCAGCCTCAAGGGCGTCGTAGTCGCGGGCAGTGACAACCTCAACCTCACAGCCTTCGCCATAGCGGATGTTGTTGTCTTCGTAGCGGATATGCACTGCATCGTACCGCTTCACTTGCTCACTCATCTTGACCTCCTGCTGCGCCTAGTCGGCATATGTGATGATTTCAGCGCCGCACTGGCCGCAGTTGAACCCTTTGGTGGTGCACATAACCTGGCTGATGTCGCGGCCCCTGCTGAGTATCCGAACCTCACTCGGCATGTACTCATTGATGGCTCCGCACTTCTTGCAGGTGACGCGCTTGGCGATGCTCTGGTCTTGCCCGATTACTTTTGGCATCACTCCTCTCCTTCTTCGGTGGCAGCGGTGGGGCGATACGGGCGCGAACGATCATCCGCACTGCCTTTCTCGACCCATTCCCAGCACGGCTTGCCGCTGCTCACGATGTACGCGCCTGCATGCGGTTGACCTGGCGGCACTCGGCGCTGCTGGCGGATCATGGTCACGCCCTTGACGATCTTCTCGTCGCCGGCCTTGGGCTTCTTGCGGCGCGGGCCGCTGGTGATGTGGATTGTGGGCATCACACATCTCCTTCATCGGCGGCAGCGGCGCGCTTATCCAGCCAATCCGCGACCTCTGAACAGGCCGCCGCCAGTTCGCGCAGCTCTTTACTGCTGAAATATGTTTTCTCGGCGTCTCCGTATTCGCCAAGCATCGCCCCCTTGACCTCGCGGTGATCCGGGTTGACTGTTGGTGAAAAGTTGCCAAGCGTGCGCATCCATCCACGTGCGCTTTCGCTCACCTCTCGCTCGAAGTCGCTCATGCCTCACCCCCATTGAGAAGGGCGCGGACTTCGTCTTGAATTGCAATGCTGCGTTTCGTTGTATCAAGCTCCATGTAGGCAGCCTTATTAAGCAGAGTGAGGACGGAATTGCGGCATGCGTTCCAGCCGGCGTTAAAGTCTCCGATGCGCGCAGATTCCCATGCTCCAGTTACCCTTGCCTCCGGCACACCCATCGGCACGCTCACATGCGCGGACTGCTGGGCGGAAAGGGCGGCGACGATTCGCTGCACAGTCTCTGCGTAGTAGCAGGGCTGGCTGCCACCGTCTAAGGCGAAGTCAGGCGGTGGCAAATCCGCCGATCCAGCAGCCGGCAAGTCTTTAGGCGGCATTGCCGCGTCGCATACCTGACACATGCCGCTACCAGCGATGAAGCCCGCGTCGTAGCTGTCGTGCGGATACTCGGTCGCGCAGCACTGGCAGCGCACGGCGGTAAGGTCGGCCGATCCAGCAGCCGGCAGGGATGGGCGCAGCGCTTCTGTGGGAGCGGCATTGAATGCCTGAGCGTGATCTAGTCCGCAAGGGTCGGCGCACTGCACCTGCTCAGCCTTGACGGTTGGGGCGGAAGGGGCGGCGGCGAGCATGGCGTCGTACTGCTCAATTACGCGAGCATGGGCGCTGCGGTCAGGCATGCCCATGCCTTCCTCGAAGCCAGCCTCCACCATTTCGATGGTTGGCTTTATCGGCACCAACTTCCACCCATCCGGCACTCCCGCCGATTGCGCGGCCTTTTGCCCATTCCGAAACCCATCGGCCGCAGCCGTGGCCATGTCGATGGCGGTGAACTCTTCTTTCATGGTCATGCTGGCAATCCTCGTATCAGTATTCGGTTGTGAGAGTTCCGCTGGGCAGTACGCGCATCACGTCTACCTCGATGCCGTCCTCTCTGGTGTCGCGGGCCCAGTCCTCTGCGTCGCGGAGGGTGCTGCAGTAGATGTCGACCTGCTGAAACAGCGTGCCGGGGTTGAGCACCACGGCGAACTTGGCGGCGGGCGGCGGCTTTGGTGTCCGCCTGGTGGTGGTGCGGCAGAAGATGGGGCGGAAGATCATGCGGGCTCTCTTTTCAGGGCGGCCCGGCCTAGACTTCGGATGGCGCGCTTCGCGGCGCCAAGCTCCTGCCTGACTTCTTTGCGCTTCAAGATCAGCGCCCAGGCGCGCTGGCAGTGCTCGCACTCGTCAGCGTCAGCCAGGAAGTCGGCGATTTCGCGCATGTCCAGGCGCACCGGGTAGCCGTGGCCGCCTATGTCGGTGAAGTTCAGCGCCTGCCAGATATGGGTCTTCGGCCAGCCGTTCGGATCAGTCAGCTCGGCACGGCGGGTGTTCGATGTATCCCAGCGGCCAAGCTCGACGCTCACCGGGCATGCCGCGAGGGCTTGGCCAATGTCACGCTTGAGGATTGCCACCTCCTGCATGGCCCGCTCTTGCCGGATGATCGCGGAGAGGGCTTTATCAGTCATGGCTGCCACCCTCGCTGTCGATGCCGGCGGGCGCGTGAAAGTCTTCGATATCCGCAGCGGTGATGGTCTTCTTGCGGCTGCGACCCTCGATCGCGCCGTACTGAGCCAAGTTGACGTGCTTGTCGCACCAGGCCAGCAGCAGATCACGCAGCTCGATCTTGGCCTCTGGCGTCACGCTGCTCAGGTCGTTGTCGTAGATCTCGCCAACCTCCTCGTAGATCAACTCGTCAGCATCTTCCAGCAGGTGCTCGATCCGGAAGGCGTCAGCTGAGCCAAGCGGACGGGTATCGGCCTCCCAGTATTCGGCACCGACTGCTAGCCCACCCTGGTCTTCCAGCTCGCTCATCAGATCGGTCAGGCATGAGTGGTTGTATTCCTCATCGTTGAGGCTGTAGCAGGTGCGAGTTTCAACAGGCATAACTTCTCCCTCGCCAGTGGCGTGAAAGGTTGATGGGGGTGGTATTGGGAAGCCGTCCGCCTGGCGAGCATCAGGCAGGGAGTGCTGGGCTGGCGGCTTACGCTGCCGACCCCTTGTGGTCGTTGAATATGTCGAGCTGGGCGGCCTGGCACTCGGCAGGGCCGTGCGGCAGCAGGTGTTCGGCCAGGGCCGCGCGCACTTCTGCGTCATGCCGGCGCTCACCCTGGCGCTGGTCGATCTCTACGGCACTGCCATCTGGCCGCCGGATGGTGCGGCGCTGGCCAGCGCGCTCGACCTGATAGCCGAGCTGTTGCCAGTGCCAGTTGGGGCTGTCTGGCTGGGCGCTCATATCCGCAGATCGTCCCAAGTGCGCGAACCGACCAGATGCTTGAGTTCGGCCAAGTCATTCAGCAGGCTCTGCAGCCTTTCGTCCTGGCTGCCGACCATCGACTGATTCAGCAGGGCGCGCTTTGCGATGCGCAGGATCTCGTTAGAGCGCTCGCGCTGGCTGTCCATGCGGTGCAGCATGTGGCCAACCTGGCGCTCTGCGCGCTCGACCTTTTCCGCAAGGCTCAGCTTGTGCCCGATCAGTTCGTCATCGTCGCTGTCGTCGTAGTCCTCGCCGAGCTGTTCGGCAGCCACAGCTCTCAGGTGCTGCTCTTCGGCCAGCAGAAGCAAGAACTCTTCGCGGTCGTTGTCTGGCTGGATAACGGTTCTGAGTTCGCTTGGCAGCAGGTTTCGGCAAATCACCGGGACGCCTTTGCGGCCAATCAGTACGGATGAGTGCATACGTTTCTCCAGGTCGAGCAGCGCCGGCCGGCGGCCGGTGTCGGGGCGCTTGTAGAAAAGGGGCCGCCCGAAGGCGGCTGGATTACTGGATGACTTCGCGGTAGCCGTCTCTGCTCGGCGCGGCAATTACGCCACGTTCTTCCATGGCTTCGATCAGGCGAGCCGCGCGGTTGTAGCCGATCAGCAGCTTGCGCTGGACGGCGCTGATGCTGGCGCGCCCTGACTCGCGCACGAAGGCGACGGCATCGGCATAGAGCACGTCATCCAGTGACTCTTCAGCTGGCGTGATAACAACGGTGGTGTCCGATCCAGGCTTTGCAGGGTCGAAGCCGATCAAGGCCTGCTGCTCGGCATCTTTCTCCTGGTAGCCGAACAGATCACACAGCGCCTGCACAGTGGCGACCAGAAGCAGTACCTGCATGCCGGCGTGGTGTTGCCACAGCTCGGTGGCGTCTTCGATATCCACCTCTTCTGCCGACTCGTCCGCGATGAACGATATGCCGCGCAGGTGGAAGTCCTTGGTCAGCTTGAAGTTCACCGTGTCGGCGTGGCACAGCTCCAGGCGCTCGGCCTGCATTTCAGCCTTGAGCGCTTCCAGCAAGCCGGCGCGGGCATGGTCCAGGTTGTCCAGGTCGAAGCTGGCCCGGCCCTGCGAGCCTTTCATCACCACGGAATCGCCCAGCTTGAAGCCGTCGAAGGCCTCGCTGTTGTCGTTGCCGAAATAATCCTGCAGGCGGGTGGTCAGGCCGCCCTTGATGTTGCTGACGTGGATCGTGCTGGTTTCCACTGCGCCACAGGCCTCGATCAGCATAAACAGCATGCGGCTCGCCATGTCCTTGCTAGTGGTCGGAACCAGCAGCGTGCGGCTCTCGATGTGGTAGTAAGCATCCAGCTCGGCGCGCTCTGGCAGCGTGGTTTTTACCGCCTCTTCTACCAGCGCCACCTTGATGGCATCGACTTCCTCGCGCACAAGTTCCCGGCCCAGCTCTTCCTGCTGGGCCTGCACTTTCTCCAAGGTTGCAAGATCAATGGCCCGCTTGCTGATGGGCTTTGCATCCAAGCGCATGCGGAATGCGTAGCCGCCCGGGAACTGGCTCACCAGCTCCTTGGTGGTCGGGTGCTGGATAAAGCCGCAAGACGATTGGTGCGACTCCAGCACCGGTGTGAACGGCTTTTCAGCCAGGTGCATGGCTAGGGCTTTAGCATCCGGCAGGCTGGCACGGTAAACGATGGCATTTTTGATCAGGCGCATGGTGGCTCCTTGTCTGGTAATGAATTAGGCAGAGGCGGCGCGGGCGCCGGCCATGTGCAGGTCGCACTCAACCCGGGCCAGTTCTTTCTGCAGGTTGCGGCGGGTGGCAATGGCGCGCTCTCGGTCGGCCTTGCTCCAGCCTGGCTCGGCTTTGTCGAGCAGGGCCAGTGAGTTGAGCAGGTGGCGGTGGTGGCTCTGCAGTTCGGCGGTGGTCATAAACGGCATGGGATGCCTCGCAAAGAAAAGGGCGCTGTGCGCGCCCTGGTGGTGGTCGGTGGTATTGCCTAGAACGGCAAATCGTCATCAAAGGCGTCGTCATCTAGCCCTTGCGGTTGAGCGCGTGGTGCCGGCTGCCTGGCCGCACCAGCTTGCGGGTGGGGCTGCCGCTGCGTGCGCTCGCCGCCTTCTGGTCGACCGCCGAGCAACTGCAGGGTGCCCTGCATATCGACGACGATTTCCGTGGTGTAGCGCTTGATGCCGTCCTTCTCCCACTCGCGGGTCTGCAGCTTGCCCTCGATGTAGGCCTGGGAGCCCTTGCGCAGGTATTCGCCGGCAATCTCGGCCACCTTGCCGAACAGCGCAACGCGGTGCCACTCGGTCTTCTCGACCTTCTGCCCGGTCTGCTTGTCCGTCCACTGCTCGCTGGTGGCCAAGCTCAGATTGGTAATTGCGGTACCGCCCGGCGTGTATCGCGTCTCCGGGTCTTGGCCACAGGTGCCAACCAGAATGACTTTGTTTACCCCGCGCGCCATCAGAGGCCACCCAGCAGCTGCTTGCCGTGCAGTGCGAAGTAAATACGGGCGCAGGCGATGGCATCAGGCATGGCCCGGTGCGCCTCGGTCAGATCCTCGCCAGTGAAGTGCCTGTAGGCTTCGGCCAAGGTTGGCAACTTGCCAAGGCCGACCGCCTCCCGCGATTTCGAGCAGGTGCAAAACTTCTCGGTTCCATCCTTGAAGGCGTCGGCCGCCTCCTTGCTCATGTAGCGTGACATGGCGATGCGGATGATACGGTCATCGAAGGTGGCGTTATGGGCAGCCCGGATGCGGGCCTTGCCGCTCAGAGCCAGGAAGGCTTCAAGTGCATCAGCCTCTGGCACGCCCTCGTCCATTGCCTGCTCATGGCTGATGCCGTGGATGGCAGTCATTTCCGGCGTAATTTCCCAGCCGCCTGGCTGAATGATGGCCTGGTGACGCTCAAGGACGTTGCCCTGGTCGTCACACAGCAGCGCGGCAATTTCGACCAGGTGAGGCTGGTGGTCAGCCTCGCTTGGGGCCTTCCAGTCAGGAAGGCCGGTGGTTTCGGTGTCGAATGCGATAATCATGCGGCCTCCTGCTGGCAGCTCTTGGCGTTGATGATGTGGCGCACCAGGGCGTCACAGATACGGGGGAAGTCGGTGGCCCGGTACAAGATTGCCGAGCGCTCACGGCCGACCGGATCGAAGCCGATGGCGGCAAGGAAGTCGGCGCTGACCGAGAAGCCGAGGCGGGCGTTAATGTCGCCGAGCTTGATGCGCTGGCCGTCATCGACCGCCTGGTCGATGGACTTGGCTACCTGCACCAGTTCTGCTGCCAGTTCGACGGCCTGAGTATGCAGCGGGGCCGGCGCAGCTGTGGCGGCATAACGCGCCGCTTCATCTGCCTCGCGCTGCAGCTTTGCCTGCTCTTCCAGGCGGATCTGCTCGCGCTGAGCCTCCAGCTTCTTGGCCTGTTCGGCCTCATGCTCGCTGATGCGCGACTTGATCACCGCGATCAGGTCGTCATTGGCCTTGAGCACCAGCTGCTGGCGGTCACCGAACAGGAAGCGGTGGTTATCAGCCAGCTCGCGCAGCGTGGCCAGGTTGACCTCGATGACCTCGGCGATGGCGTTGGCCTCGATCTTGGCGCGTGCCAGTTCGGTGGCAATTGCATCGCGCATGTTGTCCAGCTTGCTTTTGCCCTTCATCACGCCGGCAAAGTCGGCGGCAATGGGAGGCAGCTGCACGCTACCCAGGCGCTTGTTGATCGTGGCGATATGCTCAGCCAGTGCGGTTTCGCCGGCCTGCTTTATCTCGGTCTTGATCGACAGCTCCTGAGCCTTGACCAGCTTGTCCACCTTGAGGCGGGTTTCGCGGGCGTTGGCGCTGATGCGATCCAGCGAGCGGAACAGCTCGTCGATGCTCTGCGTCTGGCTCAGCGCCTGCTTCTTGGCAGCGGCCACAGCCGCCTCCACGTCACCGCACCACTTCACAGCCTTTTTGGCGTCGGCAAAGTCCTGGTCGGTGGTCAGGTTGGTTTTCACCGCGCCGATCACCGCCAGGGCTGATTCCTCGAAGGCCTTCAGGTTGCTGCCGGTTACCATGCCGGTCAGCTCAATGCGCAGTGCCGGCAGTTCGTCAGGCGCCTTTCCGATCACCATGGGCGCGCTTTCGGCCGGCACAAACTCGGCCAGGTCTTGCTCGAATTGCTTCCAGCCAGCCAGCAGCTGTTCTGCCCGGCCAGGCACCGACCTGTACTCCATGCTGACGAAGTTGTCCCGAGTGCCATCGGAGCACACGAAGATTGCCTTCTCCGCGCCGCTGACCAGCAGTTGCTGCTCCAGCTGCCAGTAATAGTGCGGCTCCAAGTCGCCAGCGCGCACCTGGGCGGCCAGCGACTCGTTCCACAGCTTATGCTCGAAGATGGTGTCGCCAAGCATGGTGGCGCCATCCAGCGAAGCCAGAAGATTGCCCTCGGTGCAGACAATCGGGTACAGCTCTTCGCCGATCTGCTCTTCAGCGATTGGCCGCGCACCAGCCTCGGCGGCATGGCCTTTGTCGAAGATGCACTGCTGTGAGCTTGTGACCTCCGGGCTGATGCCACTCTTCTTTGCGGCCAGCAGCTCGGTGCGGGTCTGGTACTTCGAGGCGCCCATCATGGCGGGCGCTTCGGAAGCAGTGAAGTGGTCAGCGCGCAGGTTATGCCAGTCGATTGAGCCCTGGGCTACGTTGTGAATTTTCATTCTTGCTCACCTTCAATAGGGGCCATGGCCTCGATCTTCTCGATCTGCTCGGCGCTGATGACGTACTTGCTGCGGATGTTGGCGATGATGTGGCCGGGCGATGTGCGCCCTGCGTCCATGGCCGCCTGCCACTTGGGCATGTTCTCGGCCAGCTGCTCGTCGGTGTAGGCGGGCAGGGCTTGCGGCTCGGCCTGGACTCGCGGCTGACTTGGCGTCACGTCACGCTCACCCATATCCATCACCTCTTCGGCAATCGGCATGCCGCGCAGCACGTCAGGGAAAACGTCGCGCAGGGCGAAGGCGCGGGCGCGCATCTGCAGCATGCGCTTGGGGTACTGCGTCCATGGCCCTGCCTTACCAGACAAGCCGGCCGCCTTGGCGTCAGCCATGGAGAAGCTGCGCGACTGCTCTGGCTCGCCACGGCGCTTGACGCGGCAGGTGGCCGTGTCGCCGTCGATGCTCTCGATGATCGACTCGCACAGTGGCGAGCCGCGCACCAGGGCAATCACTGCGTCACCCCACAGCGAAGGACGCCCGTTAATGACTGCGATGTTTTGCATGGCCTGCATGGGCTGCAGGCCAAGCTCCATGCCCCACTGGATAGCAACCAGGATGTTGCCCGGATTGCCGTTAAAGTCCTTCGGGACAATGCTGGACTTGGCCAGCACGTCTGCGAACTTGAGCGCTTCATCCAGCGACTTTGGCGCCAGGCTGAACGAAGGTGCGTTGATAGTCAGGTCAGTCATGACAATTCCTTTCCGCGCCTGGCGCAGATAGTTGGAGTGATAGGGGAGCCCTTAACGCGGGCCTGACGCCCCGTTTCCATGCCGGGGGCCGCGCTCGTTGGTTACGCGGCTTTCTCGAAGCGGATCACGCACAGCGCGCCGCTGATGTAGGTGAAACCGCCAGCGGTGTAGCCGTAGCGGGCGGCCAGGGCGCGGGCTTCGGCAATGGTCTTGCCGGCGAACTCTTGGGGCTTGTTCATGTGTCTGTCTCCAGTGACGACAGGCGCTCGCCGAGCTTGATGCGGGCGGGCACCTGATCCTTGCGAATGCCGACCAGATCGGCGATGGCCTGCAGTGACATGCCGTCTTTGCGCAACCGCGCGCAGCGCTTGGCAATAGCGTGCGCGCGCTTTTCGGAGCCGCTACCCTGCGGCATTGGGCTGGTACTCCAGACACTGCAATTTGCTGATCTGGTCGAGCAGCAGGTTGACGCGCCGTAGCGACTCACTGCGCTCCTGCTCAATCTGGCCCTCCAGGGCGCTGACCATTGCGGTTACCGGGTCAATGTCGAAGGGCTCAATCTCGACTTCAACCTCGCGCACACCCAGGCATGCGCCGTACCAGCCGTATTTGGTCATGTCGGAGACTTCTACCGTCGGCGCCTTGCCGGGCAGTTGGTGAACGTACAGCTTGATCGTGGCTTTCATGCTCTGTTCTCCAGTTGGGTGATCACCATTTCCTCGGCCAGGGCGGCGAGGGCAGGCTGGAATTGGTCGGCCAGTTGGATGGCCTTGTCGGTATCGCGCGCAAGCAGCGCGACGACGATCTGCACGATCTGGCACTCGCAGTCCTGATCCGCCAGCAGCTCGTCGGCGCGGTTGGCGAAGCCGTCCATGCCCTTGTGGGGCAGGAAGCTGACGCCATCGGCATCCCAGCCGAGCAGCAGGTATCCGGCCTGCTGGTCGATGTAGTCCGCGCGGCCGTCATCCTCGGCCGGAGCGGCGTTGTCCCAGGCGGCTTGGCCGGAGGCAAAGGCGCGGGCATTGCGTAGTGCAAGACTCATGGTGTGATCCTCGCGGTGCGTGCATAGGTCGCCGCCCTGGCTAGAAGGCGGCGGCGTATGCCTGGCGAAAAAAAGCCCCGGTGTGAGCGGGGCAATACCGTGGTAGCAAGCGATGCCCGAGGGCATCGGGGTGTGATCTGGCGAGGATTCGAACCTCAAAGACTTACGCTGATCAGGCCGGCGCCAGCCCTCACAGCCGCACTCCACCCAGAGCCCACCCTGATCCGCCGAGGGGAACTCCAGATCACACCCCGATAGCCTCGCAGCTATGGCCTCCCGTTTGCCGGGCTACCGGCGACCCGCGAGAGGGCGGGTGTTAGGCAAACATGCGCACCGTGATGCAGCCGTTGCTGGCTCGCATTACGCTCCAGCGCTTGAGTAAAACGGCAGGGCCGAACTTCTTGCTGGCTGCGCGCTTCACCTGATCGGCTACCGATTGCAGGCTTTCGCCTTCATCTGCGATGGCCAGCCACTGGAGCTTCTTGCCGTCACTCAGGTGTGCGTCGATGTTGAACTGAGCCATCGTCATTCCTCCCTGGTTGGTTTCCCTGATGGCCCTGTCGCCAAGGCCATTCGTGTTACTTGGCTAGCTCTTTCAGTGCGCCAGTGCTGCCCTTGAAGTCGACATCAGGCAGGATCGACTGAGGCTTGAAGATCACGCGGTAGTGGTAGGCACTTACTGCTGCCGGCTCCAGCTGCTCGGCGAAATAAGTAACGTTGTCTGAGATTCCAAGGAAGTGCTTCTTGAACGCCTGCGGACCAGTCTTGCAAGTCACCGTTACCGAGCGCGTAGCGGTTCCACTTCCAAGGCTGCAAAGCCCTTCAATTGACAGCATGTATTCACCGGTAATGCCGTTGTAGAACACAACTCGGCGGTTGATCTCGAAGTTGTCGGCAGCCTTCGACAGATTGCTGGATGCGATATCTGCATCGCTGCAGCCAGACAGCGCGGCGATCAAAGCAACTGCAATCAGGATGTGCGTTTTCATCTGTGTTACCTCGTTTGGTTGACTTCCCTGATGCCACTCTTGCGAATGGCATCGAGGAAATCTGGTGTTTCTAGCCTCCGTTACTGGCCACGGTGGGCTGGGCTGATAATTCGGTATTCCCGAATTTCGGTCTTGCTGTGCGTCTGCCGGGTTTCCCCACCACTGCCCGCTGCCGGCGACCCGCGAGAGGGCGTGGGATTAGCCATGGTTAGCGAAATCGCCGTGCAGCTTGTTCCTCAATTCAATAACAGCAGCCTTTGCGTCGGCGATCTCATCGAACCCCTGGGTGATATGAATCTTGTAGTTAAGGCAAACCTGGCCTCTCCATTTGCGCTGCCTGCTGTGCCAATAAACGCCCTTCACTCCAGACGTATTAGTCGTTCTAAGTGGCTGGTTATGGTTGTTTTGCTGGTGTGTGCAGGCGCGTAGATTTGAAATTCTATTGTCCTGTCGGTCGCCGTTTATGTGGTCAATCTCGCCCTTCGGCCAGTGCCCGTAATGCATAAGCCACGCAAGCCGATGACACAGAACAGACTTTCCAGCTACCTGTGTGCGCAGGTAGCCCTTATGGTCAACCCACCCTCTGAACTCAGTTTTGCCGCGCTGCGCAAACTTCTTCCGCCTGAACATGCCGCTTTCTGGGTGATACTCAATAAATTGCGACGCCTCTTCTCTGGTGAAGTGCTCTTTCATGGCTCCTCCTGATTTCCGCAAAGCCCTGTACAAAGGCTCTCCGGAGATCACCCGGCCCGCGCGATACGGGCCGGCTATCTCTCTGCCGTTGAGCGCTACTGGCGCCGCTCGGCAATCTCCAAATTGTTCCCCCGGCCGCGAACTCTCTCCGCCAGGAAACTGATTTCGGTGCTTTACGCTGCGCACCCGGGCCAGTTGCCAACCCTCTGGACTGTTTCGGCCAGTCCATCGCTGCCGTGTCTACCACTAAAGAGCTGGCCTTTCGGCCTGGCCGGTTTTGCTTGGCCTTGGCGCTCAATATAAACAGGCTTATATTTACGGTCAATAAGCCTTCTAATATTTTTTATGGAATTGCCGTATTATTTTCAGGCGGCAACAAAAAGCCCGGCGCTGGGCCGGGCTAGAAAGAGCAGTTTTGAAGTGAGCTTCTGGCTACTGGCGTTGATCTTGACGCCATTGACGGCGCTCGGTAGCTCGCTGTCTGCAGGCTGTACCGCGCTGATGCTGCCGAGATACGCGGCGCGACTTGAAGTGAACGGCAATTACAGCACCTGCAGCGATGATCACTGCTCGCGCATATGCATCCCATGTGCCTTTGGAGGCTACCAACGCCATGCCTAACAAGCAGCAAACTAGCATCGGAGAAAGTAGAGCAATCGAGGCGAGAGTAGGGCGATTGCTCCGGATCGCCTTTGTAGCGGCCCTGGTTATTGCCCTGGTGGTGCCGGTTGCGGAAAGTGCTTTCGTAACCAGCGCCATGGGCAAGTTGGTTATGCGGTCAATCGACGCCACTGCTTTGCTGGCGATGGTCTTGAGCATCAGCAGGGCATATCTCCTTGAGCGAAAGATTAGCGGCATTCAGAGGAACAGATAGAGCGACACGGCAAGGCCAGCGACTGTCAGTACCCAAATCATGGTAGCCATGGTCGCCCACTTTTCGCCTCGGACGATTGCATCGAAGAACCTGAGCCAGTTCATTGCCAGCTCAGAAGATCGGCGGCAGCCGGCCATCCACTACCTGGCCGATGATCTGCACGTTGTCGGTGATCTGCATGATGGGGAAGGCGCTGTTGAGCGGCTGCAGAAAACCTATGCCGCCGTCGCGGATGTACTGTTTGAAGGTGGTTTCGCCGGTATCCATCAGCTTGGCGATGTAGAACTTGCCGCTGATCAGGTCGAAGTTCTCCGGCTTTACCAGGATGCGCGAGCCTTCCATAAACGTGGGTTGCATGGACGGGCCTTTCACGGTTAGCCAGTAGCCATGCGGGCCTGCATTGGCATCCGAGGCTATCCACTGCTCGGCGTCGCCTGGGTGGAAGTTGTCACATGCCTCCTGCCAGCATCCTGCCGCGACCCAACTGATCAATGGGTACTCCTTGTCCTTTCTGTGCGATTCCTGGGCGGGCGCCACGTTTAGGTGGCTGCTGCCCAGGTCGTCCCATGGCTTGTCGAGATTCAGCGAGCCGTCCGGGTTGCGCATGTCCGGCACCATCTTGCCTTCGCCGGTAGCAAGCCACTGGGCGCTTACCCTGCAGGCTTTGGCTATATGGGTCAGGTAGGCCGTCTTTAGTGCCTTGCCAGTCTCAAGCTGGGAAATTAGGGGCTGTTCAACCTTGGCGGCATCCGCCAACTGCTTTTGCGTAAGCGAAGCGTATTTGCGAGCCGCTTTTATGCGCTCGGCGAGGGTGGAGCCTGATCCGTATAGGGCGTAAGTCATGGCGCAAGAGTATTAGCGCGCTTATGTGCTTGCAAAGAAGCCTCCTTATTCTGTAGCTTATAACTCTGCTTATAGAGGGTTAAGCCCATGGGAACCGCCATAGAAAAGCTGATCGAGCATTTTGGCGATCAGGTCAAGACCGCCAAGGCGCTTGGAGTGTCGCAGTCAGCCGTTTCGCAATGGCTATCTGGATCATCGCGCATGAGTGCCTTGGTAGCCCTTCGCGCAGAGAACGAAACAGGCGGCCTGTTCAAGGCCATCGACCTGTGCCCGGCTCTGCGCGGCACGATCAAAGCCGCTTGAGGCCATTACAGATGAATAAGCCTGACCAAGCACGAAAGAACTTGTCGGTCATCTTGAAGGCACTTCACAGCTTCGGTCAGGCGCACCTGGCCGAGAAGATGGGCGTGAGTGAAAGCCTGATCAGCCGGCAGAAGTCGGAAGGCCACCTGGCCAAGACAGCCGAAATGCTCGCTCACCTGGGCCTGAAGGTGGTGCCTGAGCGCATGCAGTGCTTTGACCCTGAGTACGTCGAGCATCTGCGCGCCCTGGCCCAGCTCGGCCTGCGTCAGCCTTCGGCTGATCAGGTGCTGGAGTGGGACGAATAAATCGCGGGCAAAAAAAAGCCGGGATAGCGGCCCGGCTTCTTCAACAACACCTACTGAGGTGACCGAAGTATGAACCAACTACTGACCACGGGCAAGGCGCCCACCATGAGCAGCCGTGAAATGTCGGAGCTTACCGGCAAGCGACACGACAGCGTAAAGCGCACCATTGAAACCCTGGCGTTCAAAACCGACAAAAATGGCGATCCAGCCCCGGTAATAGGTGTTCCACAAATTGTGGAATACCTCGACACCCTCGGCAGGCCGGCTAATGAGTACCACGTCAGCAAGCGCGACAGCTTCGTCGTCGTCGCCCAGCTCTGCCCTGAGTTCACCGCCGCCCTGGTTGACCGCTGGCAGGAGCTTGAAGCGCAAGTGGCAAAGCCGGTAGAGCTGAGCAGGATGGACATTCTCCAGCTCGCCATGGAAAGCGAGAAGGCCCGCCTGCTGGCAGTTGAACAGCTCGCCATTGCCGCGCCCAAAGCCGCCTTTGTCGATCAGTACGTCGAGGCAGCCGGCTCTATGTCATTCCGCCAGGTGGCCAAGCTGCTTGGCGCGAATGAGCGTCAGTTCCGCCAAATGCTGCTGGACAAGGGCGTCATGTACTACCTGGGCGGCGTGCTGACCCCATACAGCCAGCATCAGGAAGCAGGCCGCTTTGAGGTCAAGACCGGCACCAGTGAAACCAACGGCCACGCATTCAGCCAGGCACGTTTTACGGCCAAGGGCGTGCAGTGGGTTGCCGGCCTGTGGGCTGCCTATCAGATCGAGGTGGCTGCATGAGCATGAGCCTCATGGTCGCCGCGATGAAGATTCGCGTCGGCAACCCTCTGCGCAAGCTGGTGCTGATCAAGCTGGCCGACAATGCCAGCGATCAGGGAGAGTGCTGGCCGTCGTACCAGCACATCGCTGACCAGTGCGAGATCAGCAAGCGCTCGGTGATGAACCACATTGCTGCGCTCTGCGATTCCGGCCTGCTCCGTAAGGAGATCAGGAAAGGCGGGCCGAAAGGCAACTCCTCGAACGTCTACGTCCTCACTCTGGGTAGTGCAGGAGATGCACCAGGTGTAGTGCAGGAGATTCACCAGGGTAGTGCAGGAGCTGCACCACCTAGTGCAGGAGATTCACTAGGGGGTAGTGCAGGAGCTGCACCCAGAACCAGTCACTCTTCTGAACCAGTCAATGAACCAGTCACTGAACCTTCTGCGCCCCAGGCTGACGCCCCGGCCGCGACGGCTCAGGTCGTTCCGTTCGAGGCAGCGAAGCCCCGCGTCGAAATCCCAGCTGACATGCCAGGCCCCAAAGACCAGTCCTGCAAGACATTCCGCACCTGGGCCAACTACGCATTCGCCTACCGCAAGCGCTACAGCACCTGGCCGGTCTGGAATGCCAAGGCCGGGGGGCAGATCGGCCAACTGATCGACCGTCTCGGGGCAGACGCTGCGCCGCAGGTTGCTGCGTACTACCTGACAGTCAACGACGCTCGCCTGATCAACGACTGCCACACCCTCAACGGGCTGCTGGCGAAGGCCGAAGCATTCCACACGCAATGGCAAACCGGCCGCCAGATCAACGGCACAACTGCCCGCCAGCTTGAGCAGACCCAGGCGAACATCAACGCCGCGCAAGAGGCGGCCGAGCGCATCCGCAACCGCCAAGGGGGCAAGACCAATGCTTTCCTCTGACCAAATCGCCGACCTGGCTGCCGCCATCGTGGCGACCGCCGAAACGCTAGGGCACACCATCAGCGCCAATGCCGCCGAGATGATGGCCGACGACCTGGCAGGCTATGAGCCTGACGATATCGGGAACGCTCTGCGCGCCTGCCGCCTGGAGCTGACCAGCAAACTGACACTGGCGGCCATTCTGCAGCGCATCCAGTCCGCTGATGGTCGACCCGACACGAACGAAGCCTGGTCGATGGCGCTGGCGGCGGCGGACGAAGCTGAAAGCGTGTTCCTTACCACTGAAATTCAGTTGGCCATGTCCGCCTCTGCGCCCGCGCTGGCGGTTGGCGACAAGGTGGCGGCGCGCATGTCGTTTCTGTCCGCATACCAGCGCCTGGTTGATAAAGCCCGTCGAGAGGCCAAGCCGGTGGCCTGGAATCTCAGCATGGGCCACGACCCGCAGCGTCGCGTTGCTGCCGTCGAGGAAGCCAGTCGCCTGGGTCGCCTGCCAGCGCCCGAGGCGCGCGAGCTGATTTCTCGCCTGTCACACGATCCGGTCACGCAAGACGGCCAAGCCATCGCCGGCCTGATCACCGGGCGCGTCGCCATGCCGTCGGAGCGCGTGCGCGAGAAGCTGCAAGCGGTGAAGGCAGAAGTCCTGGCCAACAAAAAATCGAACGAGGAACGCCGCGTGCGTGAGGCGGAAGAGCGCCGGGAGCGGTTCGAGCGGGTGCGCAACGAGCAACTGGCGGCGCTGGATGCGCTGCAAGGAAGGCCGGCATGAAGTCCTGCTGGATTGTCGTGCTCTATTGGAAATCGTTCCCGATGGTTTCCACCGAAAAGCTGACGCACGCCGAGGCACTGGCGTGTGTGCGTTCCATATGGCCGAATGCGGAGGTGGAGTGATGGCGGAAGCTGCTAAGCCTTCCAGCCGGAAGCCGAAGCCGTTGCCGGTTTACTTCCTGGTGCGCGAGGTGATCGACCCAGCCACCGGTGAGCGGATCGGCGCCCTGGTGCCGGCCACCGACGCGGATCGAGCCGCAATGCGCGAGCGCGCGTTCCGCCGTAACGCCAAGGTGCGCGCCCAGCTCACCCAGCCGCGCAACGAGCGTTTCAACCGCCTTGTCCATGGCATGGGCAGGTTGCTGGCAGAGAACCTGGAGCGCTTTCGCGGCAAGCAGGCGCACGACGCGATCAAGGTATTGCAGGCCGAGTCAGGCGTTTACTGCACGCAGACCGCCTACGAGCTGCCAGGACTGGGGACGCTGATGCGCAGCGAGCCGCAGAGCCTGTCCTTCGACTCTATGGGCGAAGAGGTCTTTCAGGATTTCTGGCGCCAGGTGTGCTCTTACCTGATCGAAAAGGATTGGCCTGACCTGGACGAGGATCGGCTGACGGAAATGGCAGAGTTTGAGGCGTTCAAGGAGGCCGCATGACCAGTATCAAATGGCGCCCCAAGCGCGACGCCGATGGCAACATCAAACCGGGCTGCTGGGAAACCAGCGCGGGCTACACCGTGGCCGAGTTCCGCACGCCTGAAGTTACCTATGGGATCACGCGCCCAGGCGGTAAGGCGCCGAGCTTCTACACGCCAGACCGCCATCAAGTCGCTGCTCTGATCGACGCAGACCAGAGGGCGCTGGCATGACACTGAGCAGGCGCACCGCACTGAAGCGCAAGACCCCGCTCCAGGCCAAGGCCAGCGGCATCGCAGAGCGCAAGTCCCGCCAGCGCAAGTGCGACAACCCGGCCTGTGACGTGAAATTCACGCCAAAGATCGGCCAGAAGGTCTGCTGCTGGCAGTGCGGCCTGGCGATCGCTGATCAGCCTGCCAACCAGAAGAAGGCGCGCATGGCCATCAATCAGCGTGAGCGGCGCGAGATCAAGGCGAGGAAAGAGAAGATCCGCAAGTACGGCGATTTCGTGGCTGACGCTGAGAAGGCCGTCAGGGACTACCGGCGTACTTACGAACTGTCGATTGGCAGTGGCTGCATGAGCTGCGGCAAGGATCAGCACACTATCCAGGCAGAGCAGGGCTGGAAAACAGGCGGCGCCTGGGACGGCGGCCACTTCCTCGGCAAGGGTGCCCGGCCGGAACTGCGCCTGGAAGAGAACAACATCTGGCTTCAGTGCAAAGGCTGCAATGGTGGCTCAGCCAAGTACGCCCGCAAGGGTGAATCGGTGCGCAACGGCTTCCGTGCCGGCCTGATCGAGCGCATCGGCCTGCCGGCAGTCGAAGCGCTGGAAGCCGATCACCGCCCGCGCAAGTACACCATCGACGAACTCAAGCAGATCACCGCCCATTTCCGGGCGCTGCTGCGCGACCTGAAAAAGCAACGGGAGGCCTGCCAGCCGTGAGCAAGAAAACTTTGCACTACGTCATCCATAGCTGCGGCCCGCAGGAATGTGACTGCTCTGCAGTCTGTAATCCGCGCGAGGGAGACGAGATCCAGACCACCACGGATGCCTCGAAAGTGACTTGCGGTAACTGCCTGCGCGTTATGGCAAAGCGCAAGGCGCCACTGGCGTCTGATCAGGTCGCCAGGCTCCAAGGGCCGAATACGATGGGCGAATGGCAGGAAGCCCTGCAACTGTTGCGCGACGTGGTTATGCACGGAGAGGACGCCATCGACCAGCGCAATGGCGAGACGGTGAAGGCGAAGTGCAAGAGGTTCCTAAACAAGCACGGTGGTCGGGCATGAGGCAGCACCAGTACCGAGCAATGACACGAGAGCTGCAGAGGGCGGGGGGGAGGTGAAGATGAAGAAGCCGATCAATCAGGACAAATCGAGCGCTGACATCCTGCTGGAAGTCATTCAGGACATGCACGCTCAGGAGCAGATCGTCACGCGCGAGACGCTGGCCGCCAATGCCGGGCTGACCGACATGACCAAGACGCAGATCGACGACCGCCTGGCGTATCTGGAGAACAACGGGCGCATCGTGCGCGTGCAGCGTGGCGTGTATGTCCCAGCCGAGCAGCACAAGCCCGCCCGTCACGTCAGCCGCTCCCTGCTACCGGATGGCACCAGCGTGCTGGAGATTGGCGATCAGGTGCTGATCCTGTCGCCGCGTGAGGCTCGCATGGTCGGCGAAGCGATGGCTGGCGCCGCGCAGCAGTTCGTCGCCATCGAGATGGGCCACCAGGCCGCACACGCCAACAAGGAGCTTTCCATGCAGCTCAAGGAGATGCGCCGACAGGTGGCGCGCCTGAGCAGCCTGATCGAGCCAGTCGAGGCGTAACGGCCTCGCGTGACACTGACAACCCAGACCTAAGAGGGCGACATGCAAAACCCAACGCACTATGAAGTGACCCTGATGGATGGCGAGCCGATCCTGAAGGTCGCCGTCGAGATTGAGGGCGGCATACTCTGCACCGGCATGCGCCTGGATGCTCACGAGCCGGGCACCACCGGCGCCCTGGTCGGCTACGTCGCCAATAGCCTGGTGCTCAATGCGCCGCAGTTCCCAGGCTCAGGCGCGACCGAGCCAGCTGCCGCCAGCCGCTCGGTGCAGGTAGGGTCGAATAGCATCGAAGTCTTAACCGTGGAGTTCATTGCGGAGCAGGGCGACGAGTAAGCCCGCACACCCCTATAGGGCTGGATAACCCGGCCCTGCCTCCCAAGACTGGCCGCCTATGGCCAGTCAATCCGAAGCGCCCAAGAGCGCAACCCCACCCAAGAGCACCAGGAAGCCGGCAGCGAAGGACGCTGCCGGAGTTTCCGTGCGTCCCAAGAAGCCCAAGCCTGCAGAGAAGCGCCCACCCGGCAAGCCGTCGGCCTATACCGCCACGCATGGCCTGGCAGTGTGCGCGGTACTGGCTGAAGGCATGAGCCTGCGCAAGGTCTGCCAGTTGCCCGGCATGCCGGCGATGTCCACGTTCCTGCGCTGGCTGGCCGACGAGAGCAATGCCGAGTTACGGGAGCAATACGCACGCGCGCGCGAGGCACAGGCCGATGCCCTGGCCGAGGACATCCTGGAGATTGCCGACTTCGGCCTCAACGACACCTACACGGACGATGAAGGCAAGGTGCATGTCGATCACGATGTCATTGCCCGTTCCCGTCTACGTGTGGATGCGCGCAAGTGGCTCGCAAGCAAGATGTCGCCGAAGAAGTACGGCGACAAAATCACCAACGAGCACACCGGCGCGAATGGTGGCGCCATCGAGGTGAAGTCCACCGTCACGTTCGTGCAGCCCCCGGCGCGAGGTGACGACGAGTGACCGCCTTCGCCGCACCGCTGAACCTGAACATCACCCTGCCGTTCAAGCTGGCGCCGCTGTACCAGCCGAAACGCTACAAGGTGATGCGCGGTGGTCGCGGCGGCGGCAAGTCACATGGCGTGGCCCAGGTGCTGCTGGAAATGGGCACGCGCAAGCCGCTGCGTATCCTCTGTGCGCGGGAAATCCAGAAGTCGATGCGCGACTCGGTGCACCGGCTGCTCAAGGACTACATCGTTAAGCTCGGCCTGACCGAGTTCTACGAGGTGCTGGACGCCGAGATTCGCGGCAAGAACGGCACGCTGTTCCTGTTCTCCGGCCTGCAAGGCCACACCGTCGATTCGATCAAGTCGTTCGAGGGCGTGGACATCGTATGGGTCGAGGAAGCCCAGGGCGTCTGCAAAAAGTCCTGGGACGTGCTGATCCCCACGATTCGGAAAGACGGCAGCGAAATCTGGTTGACCCTCAACCCGGCGATGGACACCGACGACACCTACGTCCGGTTCTGCGCCGCGCCTGACGATGACGTGTGGCTGGTTGAAATCAACTGGCGCGACAACCCGTGGTTCCCGGAGGTTCTCAACCAGGAGCGCCTGCGCGCCAAGCGCTCGATGTCCACCGAGGACTACGAGCACATCTGGGAAGGCAAGCCACGCACGGTGGCCGAGGGCGCCATCTACCGCCACGAAATCATCGACCTGATGGAGAGCGGCCGCGTCCAGCGCGTGCCATACGACCCGACTCTGCCCGTGCATACCGTGTGGGATCTTGGCTGGAACGACGCCATGACCATTGGATTCGTCCAGCGCGGGCCGATGGACGTGCGCATCATCGACTACATCGAGGACAGCCACCGCACCCTCGATTGGTACGTGGCGCAGATCGAGAAGCGCCCCTTCCGCTGGGGCGTCGATTACCTGCCGCATGACGGCCGCACGCGCAACTACCAGACCGGAAAGAGCACCGAGGAACAGTTGCAGGCCATGGGCCGCAATCCCTACGTGCTCAACTCCACCAGCGTCGAGGAGGGCATCAAGGCCGTGCGCCTGATGTTCCCGCGTTGCTACTTCGACCAGGGTAAGACCGGCCGCCTGGTGGAGTGCCTGAAGCGCTACCGGCGTGCCCTACACCAGCAGACCGGCGAGGCCATGGGGCCTTTACACGACGAATACAGTCACGGCGCCGACATGTTCCGCTATGTCGGTCAGGCCGTGGAAGTGATGCCGAACGACATGGAACACACCTACGAAGAGGCCGAGGCGCCTGACTGGCGGCTGTGAGGACGACGACGATGCAGATGACCGATAACCACCGCCACGAACTGAACGGCCTTCCGCCGGCCGGCGATTCGCCGCTGAGCATCGACGAGTACGCCGACATCAACTACGAAATCGAGGACCAGCCGCAATGGCGCGCGGTGGCCGACAAGGAGATGGACTACGCGGACGGCAACCAGCTCGACAGCGAGCTGCTGCACAAGCAGCAAGCGCTTGGCATTCCCCCGGCGGTAGAAGACCTGATCGGCCCCGCCTTGCTGTCCATGCAGGGCTACGAGGCCACCACGCGCACCGACTGGCGAGTGACGCCCAATGGTGACGTGGGCGGGCAGGACGTGGCCGATGCCCTGAATTTCCGCCTGAACACCGCCGAGCGCCAGGCCAAGGCCGACCGCGCCTGCTCCGACGCATTCCGCACGCAGATTGGCTGCGGCCTCGGCTGGGTGGAGGTAGCGCGCGAGTCGGACCCGTTCAAGTTCTCCTACCGCTGTAGCGTCACCCGCCGCGACGAGATTCACTGGGACATGAAGTGCGGCGACGATTGGGAAGCCTGCCGCTACCTGCGCCGGCAGCGCTGGCTGGCGCCTGATCGCATCGCCCTGGTGTTCCCCGAGCATGCCGAGCTGATCAACACGGTGGGCAAGTACGGCGCGACCTGGTGGGGTTCGCCGGACATCCTGAGCCTCGATGGCGGCACGTCCACCAGTCTGCAAAACGCCTGGAACGAGGCGCGGGCGTGGACCGTGCAGGAAGACCGCTGGTACAACCCCACCAGCAAGGAAATCTGCCTGGTCGAGCTGTGGTATCGCCGCTGGGTCCAGGTCCACGTCCTGAAGACCCCCGATGGCCGCGTGGTCGAGTACGACGAGAACAACCTGGCGCACAACATCGCCCTGGCTTCCGGGCGTATCTCGCCGAAGAAGGTCACCGTGGCCCGTGTCCGTCGCAGCTACTGGCTGGGGCCGCACTGTCTGCACGATGGCCCGAGCCCGTACACCCATCGGCATTTTCCCTACGTGCCGTTCTTCGGTTTCCGCGAGGACCAGACCGGCGTGCCCTATGGCTACGTGCGCGGCATGAAGTTCGCCCAGGACAGCCTTAACAGCGGCATCAGCAAGCTGCGCTGGGGCATGAGCGTGGTCCGCGTCGAGCGTACCAAGGGCGCCGTGGCGATGACCGACGCCCAGTTCCGCCGGCAGATCGCCAGGCCGGATGCCGACATCGTGCTGGACGATCAGCACATGGCCAAGCATGGCGCGCGATTCGAGGTCAAGCGCGACTACCAGCTCACCGACCAGCATTTCCAGATGCTCAACGACAA
Source organism: Pseudomonas sp. GW6 (assembly GCA_048065775.1). Classification (GTDB taxonomy): domain Bacteria; phylum Pseudomonadota; class Gammaproteobacteria; order Pseudomonadales; family Pseudomonadaceae; genus Aquipseudomonas. The sequence goes on along the minus strand of JBLUOL010000025.1, from coordinate 14,389 downwards.
CCGCGCCACCATCGAGCGCGTATCGAACATCACCAGCGGGTTTATGGGCAAGGTTGGCACCGCGAAGTCGGGTGTGCAGGAGCAGACCCAGGTCGAGCAGTCCAACCAGTCGCTGGCCCGGATCATGGACAACTTCCGCGAGGGCCGCACCCTGGTCGGCGAGCTGCTGCTGGCGATGATCATCGAGGACATCGGCCAAGAGCGCACCGAGGTGGTCATCGAGGGCGATGCCGTGACTGCCGACCGCGTGGTGGTGCTCAACGAGGCACAGCGCGACCCGGCCACGGGCGCCGTCTACCTGTCCAACGACCTCATGCGCACCCGCCTCAAGGTCGCCCTGGAAGACGTACCGAGCACCAACAGCTATCGCGGCCAGCAGCTCAACGCCATGTCCGAGGCGGTCAAGTCCATGCCGCAGGAATACCAAGCCGCCATCCTGCCGTTCCTGGTCAGCCTGATGGACGTGCCATTCAAACGCGACGTGGTGGAGGCCATTCGCGGCGTCCAGCAGCAGCAGACCCCGGAGCAGATCGAACAGCAGATCGAGCAGGCGGTGCAGGATGCGCTGGCGAAGGCTGGCAACGACATCAAGCTGCGCGAGCTGGAGCTGAAAGAACGCAAGGCCGAGAGCGAAATCAAGGGCCTGGACGCCAAGGCCGTGCAGATCGGCGTGCAAGCCGCGTTCTCCGCCATGCAGGCCGGCGCGCAGATCGCGCAGATGCCGATGATCGCGCCGATTGCCGATGTGGTGATGCAGGGCGCCGGCTACCAGCGACCCAATCCCATGGGCGACGACCCCAACTTCCCCGTGGCCGAGCAGACCGCTGCGATGAACATCAAGGCGCCGTACATCCAGGGAGAAGGCCCGGCCGGTGTCGCGACACCGGAAGGCGATATGCCGCAGGAGCGTCGCAACACCAGTCCGCAGTTCCCGGCTCTGCCTGCTGAAGGCGGCATCGGGCAGCGCGGGATCGAAACCACCACCACCGCCGACAACCTTCCCCAGTAACCGGAGAACAACATGACCACCATCAAGCCCACCGTAGGCCGCGTGCTGCACTTCATCCCCACCGCCGAATATGCGGCCAGTCGCTCCATGGTCTTCAGCGATCCCTCGCAGCCGCTCGCTGCGACCATCGTCTACGTCCACAGTGACACCATGGTCAACCTCGTCGTGATGGATCAGGTAGGCGTTCCGTTCGACGTGCGTAGTGTCCCGCTGGCGCAGGGCGATACCCTGGCCGGCGGCAGCTTCTACGCGCAGTGGATGCCGTACCAGAAGGGCCAGGCCGCGAAGACCGAGAGCCTGGAGACGGCCCTGCAAGTGCTCGATGCCGCCTCAACCAATCCGCTTGCGCAGCAGTCCAGCGACGAGCGTGTGCGCCTGTTCCTCAATCGCGGCACCCTGGTCAAGGTCAACGGCATTCCCCTGGAGCTGGAGCACGACGCCGTGGCGCTGGTGCATGCCGCCAATGTGCCGCTGCTTTCGCCTGAATCGGTCGCCGCCTGCAAGAGCGAGTGCGCCGACTGATCGCGCTATCGCCCCATTTCCCCTCCTGCAACACACAAGCCCTGCAGGGTTCACCCCTGTAGGGCTTCGTCTTTCTCCCCCTTGTTTTCACACTCGCCCCAAGCCAATGCGCCTGGGGCGCGGCGGCGACGTGCGGAGCAATCCGCGTGCTGATGACCCATAGCGGCCACGGCGATATGTGGCGGGACAGGCATGACGACTAAAGACGAGCTTTTCCAAGAGATTGACGGCGGACGGCCGACACCCGAACAGGCTGCCGTGCTTATGAGCATGGCTATGGGCGATACCAGCGAGTTCATGCTGGATGGCGACGTGCCCAACGTCGCAGCCGAAGCGGGTGACGAAGGCGCCACCGACGATCAGGCAGGCAACGACCAACAGGGCGCCACTGCTGCGGACGCTGCGGCCGGCGACGACCAACAGGGCCGGGTGCCCAACGACGCCGAGCTGAACACCGACAACGCGGTGATCTTGGCCAAGGACGGCAAGCACACCATCGGCTACGAGAAGCTGGTGGAAGCGAGGCAGGGAGAGCAGCACTGGAAGGCAGAGGCCGCCGCCAAGGATGCACGTATCGCCGAGCTGGAAGCTCAGGCGAGCCAACGTGCGAAGGCGGGCGAGGCGCCGACGACGCAGGACAACCAACTGGCGGCCGCGCAAGCGGCCATGGAGCAAGGGGTTGACCCGGCGATCTTCGGCGACTTCAGCGAGGAAGCGCTGGCATCGGGCATTCAGAAGCTGATCGACGCCAAGGTGGAGGCGCGCGTCAGCGCACTCGTGGACCAGAAGCTGGCCCCAATCCAGCGGAAGGAAGCCGAGAGCGCGGCGAACACCCACCTGAATGCGATCTACGAGGCCCACCCGGACGCCGACTCCATTGCGGAGAGCAAGGAGTTTGCGGATTGGGTGGCCTCGCGGCCGTCCTACGAGCGCGCGAGCATCGCCCATGTGCTGGAGCAAGGCACCACGGGCGATGTCATCGAGCTGTTCGGGTCGTTCAAGCACGCCACCGGAAACGCTCAGCAGGCCGAGCAGCAGCCAAATGCGCAAGACGCCAAGGCCGCCGCCAAGCAGGCACTCAATAACGCCAGAACCGAACCGCCAGCCAGTCTCTCGGACATTCCGGGCGGCAAGCCGGCGACCGGCAACCGTTTCGAGGCCATCGCCGCATTGGACGCCCCCAGCATGGCGGACGCACTGCGCGGCATGACCCCGGAGCAGGTTGAGGCATTCCTGAACCGGACCATGTAAGGAGCTATCTCCATGACCGCCAGCAAGACCGCAATGCGTTACGGTGATCCGAACGCGATGATTCAACAGGCTGCGGGTCTGTTTGCCCTGTGCCAGGGCCGTAACTCCACCCTCAACCGCCTGACCGGCAAGATGCCGTCTGGCACCACCGACGCGGTGAAGAAGACCAAGGGCCAGTCCAGCCTGGAGCTGCCCATCGTCCAAGCCCAAGACCTGGGCCGCAACAAGGGCGATGAGGTGCGCTTTCACTTCGTCCAGCCGGCGAACGCCTTCCCGATCATGGGTAGCGAGTACGCCGAGGGCAAGGGCACCGGGCTGAAGATCGGCAGCGACCAACTGCGCGTCAACCAGGCCCGCTTCCCGGTGGACCTGGGCGACGTGATGTCGCAGATCCGCAACCCCTACGACCTGCGCAAGCTCGGCCGCCCGAAGGCGAAGTGGTTCATGGACGCCTACCTGGATCAGTCGATGCTGGTGCATCTGGCCGGCGCTCGTGGCAACCACTACAACAAGGAGTGGTGCCTGCCGCTGGAGTCGCACCCGAAGTTCGCGGACATGATGGTCAACCGCGTCAAGGCGCCGACCAAGAACCGCCACTTCGTTGCCAGCGCGGACGCCATCACCGGTGTCGGCGTGAACGCGGGCGAGTACGTCATCACCACCAACGATGTGCTGGATGTGGACGTGGTGGACTCCATCGCCACCTACATGGACCAGATCGAACTGCCGCCGCCGCCCGTGAAGTTCGAGGGTGACGAGGCCGCCGAGGACTCGCCGATCCGCGTGCTGCTGTGTTCGCCGGCTCAGTACAACAGCTTCTCCAAGCAGGATAAATTCCGTAGCTGGCAGGCCGCCGCACTGGCCCGTGCGTCCAACGCCAAGCAGCATCCGATCTTCCGCGTCGATGCCGGTCTGTGGTCCAACACCCTGATCATCAAGATGCCGAAGCCGATCCGCTTCTATGCGGGCGACACCATCAAGTATTGCGCGGCCTATGACTCGGAAGTCGAGTCGGGCGCCGTGGTGCCGGATTCCTTCGGCACCGACTTCGCGGTGGATCGCGCCCTGCTGCTGGGCGGTCAAGCATTGGCGCAAGCCTGGGCCGCGTCCGAGCACTCGGGCATGCCGTTCTTCTGGTCCGAGAAAGACATGGACCACGGCGACAAGCTGGAACTGCTGATCGGCGCCATCCTGGGCTGCTCGAAGATCCGCTTTGGCGTCGAGGCCACCAACGGCCTGGAGTACACCGACCACGGCGTGATGGCGATTGATACCGCCGTCAAGATCATCGGCCCTCGCAAGTAAGCGATAGGGCCGGGTGACACCGGCCCTTTCCTCTTCGACCAGATTGACAGGAGGCCCACCATGGCCGGCTACAAAACTACTCCGCTGGGTGGCCAGTTCGGCGGTTTCACGCCTTACGGCAACCTCACCACTCTGCGCTATACCCTGGCTACCAACGCCAGCGGTGTGCTGCTCAACAGCAACGCTGCCGCGCCGCTGGCGGTCAACGACACCGTGCGTTTCGAGTTCCCGCTGCCGGCCGGCTTCCTCATGGAAGACCTGCAAGTGGTGATCTCCAACCACTTCGGTGCCGGCGTGACCGCTGATATCGGTTTCGTCTATGCCGATGGTGTGAACGATACCGCTCACCCGCAGGACGCCGCCTACTTCGGTGCCGGCCTGCTGCTGTCCGCTGCCGCGCGCCTGCGTACCGCCTCCAGCAAGGCGCTGTTTGCCCTGCCGAAGGACGCCTTCCTGGTCGTCACCATCAAGGGCGCTGCCATCGAGGAAGCCGGCATGGCGCAGATCGTTATCCGCGGTGAACGCCTCGGCGCGATCTAAGCGCCACCCAAGAAGGGCCGGCACCGCGCCGGCCCTTTTGTCACGCAGGAGTAGGGCAGCCCCATGAAATCCATCGTTATCGCCACCATCGCTCACGCGATTAATTCCGCCTACTGCCTCGCCATCGGCGACCAGGTGGCGCCGCCTTTTGCCGAGTGCCCCGAGGACATGCAGCAGGGCATCCTCATGGGCGTGCAGTTGCACATCGACAACCCCGAGACCACCCCTGAGCAGTCGCACGAATCCTGGCTGGCCGACAAGCTGGCCAAGGGTTGGGTCCACGGCGAGGTCAAGGACATCGAGGCGAAGACGCACCCGTGCTGCCGTCCCTATGCCGAGCTGCCCGAGTCGCAGAAGGTCAAGGATTACCTGTTCCGCGCCACCGTGCATGCACTGAAGGACATCCCCGACGCCGAGGGCGACGACCAGGTGATAGAGCTGCAAGCCCTGCTCGCCGATGCCCAGGCCAAGTACGCCGCCGCGCTGCTGGCTGGCGCATCGAGTGGCGCGCCCGTGCTCGACAGTGGTGTGCCGGTGCAGTACATCGGCGCCCGCGACACTTTCACCGACCGCCTGTACGGCTCCGGCCTGATGTTCACCAAGGAGCAGGTGCGCAGCGTGCCCGGCGAGCTGGCCCGTCGCCTGCTGAAGCACCGTGACACCTTCGCTCTCTTCAAGGGTGAGGCGCCGGCCGACGACGACACCAAGCGGGTCATCGAGCAGAACGAACAGCAGCAGAAGGAGCACCAGCGCAAGGAGGAAGACCTGGCTGCCCTGCATCGCGAGGTGGACAACTTCGCCGACTTCACCAGCCTGGCCGCCTTCGCCAAGGATCGCTACGGCCTCAACCTGGTCAAGCAGCGCGGCCTGGAGAAGGGCCGCCAGGAGCTGCATGCGCGCATTGATCAGTTCGGCGGTGCGGTGTGACCCTGGGCGAACTGATCCGCCGCGTTCGCACGGACGCGAACGACCTGGCTGAGCCGTATTTCTGGAGCGACGAGGATATTTCCGCCTGGCTGAATGACGCCGTAAGCGAGGCGTGCATTCGTGCGCGGCTGATCCACGAAAGTCAGGACGCGGCCGTGTGCCTGATCGCGGTGACAGCCGGCCAGGCGGTCTACCCGTTGCATCCGGCGCTGTACGAGCTGACTCACCTAGGCCTGTACCCGGCTGACGGATCGCGCCCCAGCATGCTGCTGCTGTACTCCACCGTGAGCCTGGATGCCGAGCGCCCAGGCTGGCGCGACGAAGTAGGGCGGCCACTGTACGCGATCCAGGGCGACACCGATTTGCGCCTGGTGCCAAGCCCCGAGCAGGGCGCCACGCTCAAGTTGGAAGGCTATCGCACGCCGCTGGCCGACATGCAGCTGGCCGACAAGGACAGCGCCGAGCCGGCAATTCACCGCGAGCATCACCGCCACCTGATCCAGTGGGCGCTGCACAAGGGTTTCGCCGTGCCGGACATGGAGGCCTTCGATCCGAACCGCTCGGCCCAGGCTGAGCGAGCCTTTGAGGACTACTTCGGTCTGCGCCCGAGCGCCGATCTGCGCCGCATGACCCGCGAGGACGTGCCGCAGCATGTAGAGGCGTTCTGGCCATGACCAAGATGCACGTTGACCTCAAGCCCGGCCAGGTGCTCATCATCGGCGGCGCCGCTATCCGCCTGGAGAAGAAGTCCGGCCAGGTGGCGCGACTGCTGATCGAGGCCGCCCCCGACACCCAAATCAAGCCCCCGGCGCGCATGAGTGCTCCTGAACCTGTGGAGAACACCCATGGCTAACACGCTGTATGACTTCGCGCGCCAGCGCTTCCTCGAAGCACAGATCAACTGGATGACCGACACCATCAAAGTGATCCTGGTCGATACCGGCGCCTACACGCCTCAGACCGCCGTTCACCAGTACCTCGCGGACATCCCGATCTCCGCTCGCATCGCCGGCCCGGTGACGCTGACCAGCAAAACCACCACTGGCGGCGCGGCTGATGCCGCTGACGTGACTTTCACCAGCGTCAGCGGCCCGTCGATTGAAGCCATTGTCATCTATAGAGACACCGGCACCGAGGCCACCAGCCCGCTGATCGCGTACATCGACACGGCCACCGGCCTGCCGATTACTCCTAATGGGGGGGATATTATTGTTACTTGGGATAACGGAACTAATAAGATTTTTAAGGTGTGACCATTATCCCATAATAAACTATCATGTCATCACAGCCAACTGAGGGTGATGACATGAAAACGTGCAGTCGATGCAAGGTTGAGCAGCCGCTGAACAACTTCCCGAAGTCAGGGGGAGGAGGCCAGCTTTCGTCTTGGTGTCGCGGGTGTCATCACGAACGGTATAGGGAGAGGAAGATGCTCGCTCAAAGTGCTGCCACAAAAGCGAGTGCTCCATTCGATCCGATTGAGGCCATCGAGCAAGCCATGCGTGAGCGCGGTATCACGATCCAGTCCCTAGCGAATGCCGTAGGAGTGTCTGGCGTGAATGTTGGCTTGTGGCTTTCGCGCAAATCCAAGCCGCGCCAAAGAAACTTGCGCTCGGCCTATGAGTTCTTGTCGCTTGATATGCCAATGGCCTTGGTGGCTGGCGCTGATGGGCGTCTGCCCCTTGACGTAGGGCGCTGCCAGAAGTGCGGCGGCGAGTTCCCGGTATACAAGGCCGGGGCGCGCTTCTGCTCCAGGGCATGCGCAGGTAAAGACCTGTCTAGCAGGCAGCTCGGAGCGGCAAATGCCCGGTGGCGCGGAGGGGAAACAGTGACGCGGCACATCGGTGGCGGCTACATCAAACAATTGAGCCCTGGGCACCCTGGGGCAGATGCGAGCGGCTATGTAATGCAGCACCGCCTAGTGATGGAGAGCGTAATAGGCCGCCCCTTAAAGGCGTCTGAGCGCGTTCACCATAAAAACGGCAATCGACAAGACAACCGCCCAGAGAACCTAGAGCTATGGACGGGCGTAGGGCAGAGCAAGAAAGACCCCTATGGGGTTCGCCTGGTGGACAAGGTTCTGGACATGATTGGCGCACTGAATAAGGCCGAGCGCGAGCAAGTTGCTCGCCGACTGGAGGAATTGAACGCATGAGTGTTGCCGACGCCAAGCCCGAACCAATCCGAGTAGGCGTCGAGGGCATCGCGCCGAAGCCTATCGAGCTGACGCCGGAGCGCCCACGCATCGACTGGGCGCACCTGTTCGGCCTGCCGCCGTTCCAGATGTACGCTATCGAGCGCGCGCGCAAGTCCGCTGCCGACGTGATGGCCTGGATGCCGGCATGGGCGCGCGAGCACGATAGCGAACAGGCGCTGTTCGACGACTACTGCCAGTGGCACGCCGCGAAGGGCTACTGGCCTGACGAGACACCCATGGGCGAGCTGAGGGTTCACGCATGACAACGGTGATGTTCGCCACTCCAGGGTATACAACCAGCAGCGCATTGATCGCTGAGTTCCGAGGCGTGTACGAGGAACTACACCTAAAGCTGCTGGCGGCCGGGCTTGTTGTTGCCGACGATACCGGGCAGCTCGACTTCTCGACCATAAAGGCTTACACGCAGGAGGGGAATTACGGCTATCGAATTTACCAGCTCGCCGACGGCAACCAGCTTCCGATCTACCTAAAGATCGAGTTCACCTGTGCGTCGCAGAATGGCAGCCAGGTGCCATGGAGCCTATGGGTATCTATGGGCTTCGGGACCGATGGCGCAGGGAATCTTACCAACAGCTCAGGGCGGTTCCGTATCGGGGCCACTTACTACCTGATCTACCGAGCATCCGCGATCAACGCACCCCTTACGTCGCTTATTTCGGTAAGCAATGGCTTTATCGGCGTCTCCTGGAAGCAGTTGATTGGCAATCCACACAACACCTATGGGCCGGGAACGTCGAACGCCGACGCTCCGTCGTTAGCGAGCTTCTTTGTCTGCCGCGATACGGACGACGCTGGCAATCCGACCAGTGATGGGGCGACGCTCGTTCTGGCGCCGGCAGGCGGGGTCAGCACCAGTAGCGGCTTTGGCGGTGCGCCGACGGCTGTTCATATCAGCAGCGGGGGCGTGGTTACAGCCTCTAGCCGGATCTGCCTGAATATCGGCTCTGACGCCGTGTCTGCGGTTGGCGGAAAGCTGCCGATCTACAACCTGTACACCATGACACCAACGCCGCGCCGGCTTGCTCAGCTATTCAGTGTCGCTAGATCGCCAGGCGCGATGGGGAACGATGAGTTCCAGGCCGCTGCGGTTGGCACCACTCAGCGCAACTTCATCGCAATGAATCCCGTCTGGCCTGGCGACATACTCGTCAATGCGTCAGTAAGATCCTGCATTGCAATGCTGTGGGAGTAGTGCATGGCCGAGTACCTGTTTGTAGACACGCAGCTACCAGAGCGGGCGCCTGAGTTTAGTTCCTCGCTGACCAATGCGCGGAATCTACCGTCGGCAGGCAATGGATTCCTGGCTGGGCAATTTCCAGATGGCATCACTACGGTAGACGGCACCCCAGTTTCGGCTACGGTGCGGGTTCTCTATCGTCCCGCATCTGGCGAGCCTGGTGACGGAGCAGTCGTTGCGGAGGTCCAGTCTGCGCCCGACGGCACTTGGCAGGTCGATGGCCTGGATACATCGCTGCGCTACGACGTTGTAGGGCGCAAGGCTGGGCATAACGACGTGATCATGGCGAACGTGTCGCCGGAGGTGGGGTGATATGGCCACGTTCTCATCGGTCGATATGGTTCGGGCCGATACGGCGGCGCAGTTGAAGGCATGGGTGCAATTGACCCATGACGCCATGCTGGCGGTAGGCTGCGTGCAGACCGAAGACACCGGACAGCTTGACATAGAAGGCATCGGCGAGCCGACTCCCAATATCAGTTACACCCTCGGCTACCGGGTGTATGAGCTGAACGACAGCCTGTCATCCACGCACCCTGTCTACATCCGCATCGACTTCTCGCCCCGAAGGTTCACAAACCAGAACACGCAGGCCGCTGCTGTTTGCACGATATGCAGAGTAGGATTCGCGACTAATGGAGCTGGCAGTCTGGTCGGGCCTGTACTGAACAACTACTACACGTATGCAAGTAACGGCACCGCGTCTTCGGCGACTATCGCCCACAACAGCGCGCCCCTTTCCTTTGCCTGCAAGTTGGATGGCTACCTGGCGGTAGGCATTGGCCTTGGCGCCGGCAAGCACAACACCACGTTGAACTATGCCACCGCCAGCCTGTTCGCTGTGAAGCGCGGCAGGAATAGCGATGGCTCGCTCGACGGTGACAGGGTTGTCGTCTTTTCCCCTGGCGCCTCTGGAGCGTCTAGCATTGGCAGCTACCCGGATGTTTCCTACCAGTGGGGCATTCGTTCGCCGAGCATGGTAGGCGCAATGCTTTCACCAGCCTTTGGGGCTCCAGCCGTCGGCGTGGTGAACGGCCTGGTGAGGGCTACGCCTGCGGTTATCTGCTATGACGATATTGAGGTTGTCGATCCCGACATCGTTGCCGTACCACTCGCGGCCGTCACCAAGGGCGGTTTAATCTCGTTGTCCCAGGACGGGGTAAATGAAATCACCTACCTGGTATTGCCAGGAGCCACTTCAAACTCCGCCGCCGATTCGGCTGGCTCACCTTGCTGGACGCCAGATTCGCGCAATCGGTACGGCTATACCGTCGCCTTGAGGTTTCAGTGATGGCGGACGGCTACGTGGCGAAGCACAGGTCGCTGGCCAGGGCGGTGCGCTATGTGCCGCCTGGCGGAAACGGCTACCTGGCCGGCGATTTCCCCGATGGCATTACCAAGATCGAAGGCGTCCCAGGGTCGGCCACGATCCGCGTCCTGTATCGGCCAGGCCCAGGATTGCCCGGCGACGGCGTGGTGGTCGCCGAGGTCGAATCGGCCGCCGATGGCACCTGGCGGGTGGATGGGCTCAATCCCGCGCTACGTTATGACGTGGTGTGCCGACATGCAGACTTCAATGACATGATTCTGGCGAATGTAACGCCGGCAGTAGACTGAGCGAGGTCGCGCAATGGCGTATGTCCCGCCACCGGGGGAGCTGCTGGGGTTCAATCTCAGCGAAGAAGGCTACGTTCCTCCTGGCGGGCAAGCTGTCGCGTTCAATTTCGTACCTCCTGACGGCGGCCCTGTAGTCGATACCCAGTACCTGTTCCCGGTGGGGTTTAACCCTTCCGCGTACGGCATCGCCTACCTTCGTCTACAGCGCGACTTCATAACGCCACCTGGCTTCAATGCATTCCAGAGCGGACAGGCAACCGTTTGGCGCTTCCACTCATACGCCCGACCTACTGGCATAGCGCCTCCGCCTCTCGGCGCGCCAGGGGTGATGAACAAGCATCGCCCAGTAGCGCCATCGGGCTTCGAGTCGATGGCCGCAGGCAATGCGACGATCATCAACAGGAACAGGTATGTTTCGGCCGGCAATATCACGCCGCCGCTCATGCCATCCCCGCAGGTCTGGCTGTATACGAGGTATCTGCGCCCTAACGGCCTAAGTGCGGCGCTATACGGTGCCACGGTGCTCACTCATGGGCGGCGATATATCCAAATGCAGGGCGGCATACCGGCGCCTGGCGTGGGCGTGGCTTGGGTCAGCCAGGGCACGCGAGTATTGGCGCCGGTCAGTGCATTCCTCGATGCGGTTGGCCGCCCATTGGTTGGCGGTACTCGCTACCTGACACCGGCTGGCTGGGATTCGCAGGCGTTCGGTACGCGGATCATCCCCGAATCGCAGACGCTATTGCCGCAGGGCTTCCGCGAGATATGGGGGCAGGCTGGGTTGTTCAATTGGCTGTCGATTGCACGGCCTGTCGGCTTCCAAACCACCGGGCAGGAGCAATATCGCTGGGGCATGCCTCACGCCTACAACCTGCGCCAGTACGTCGCGCAGGAGCATGACCCAAACGATGGGCTGAACCCTCCGCCTTGGACGGGGTGGACTGCAATCGCCAACCGCAATCGGGTGATCGGGGCGATTGGCGTGCAGCCAGCTTTGGCGGGCATACCGCAGCTCGACAACAACGCGCGACTGCTGGCGCCGCCTGGACTTAACCCGCCAGGTGTGGCGACTGCCGGCATGGTCAGTTATGGGGTGCGCAGGCTGCCGCTGGAGGGCATCGAGGCGCCGCTTATCCTCGGCTGGCATGCCCTGCATAATGATGCCAGGGTGCTGGCTGCGACGGGCGCCGAGCACAGCACGTTCGGGACTGCCGCACTGGTCAACACCCGGCGCTTCTACGATCGGATCGGTGCGATTGACTCCGCTGAGTATGGCCTGCCGATGATCGCTGACGCGATCCGACACATCGCCATCGAGCCACGCTACGGCATCGGCCCGCCCATCATCCAACTGCCCGAGGTGAAGCAGCACACCCGTTATGTGGACGGGATTGGTAACGACCTGCAGGCGTTTGGCGCGCCGTCGCTGTCGATTCACTTCCGCCGCATTACCCCGCGCTGGGCGCATCGTGACTATTTTGGCGAGCCGCGCGCGTTCAATGTGACCCCGGAGCTGCGCGGTTATGGCTGGAACTCCGAGGACTTCGGTGCTGCCCTGGTGCGCCTGCAATGGCGCCCAGTGGCCCCGGACGGCAACAACATGCAACTGTTCGGCCGTGCCAGGATCGCCGACCGCACGCAGGGTATCGTGGTGTCTGGGGTGAATATGCTCCGGCTCGGCGACAAGCTGAACGTGGTCAAGACGGGAGCACCACCGTATTCGCAGCAGAACATCATTGCCGATCAAGTGATGAACTCGGCGAGTGCATTCGGCACTCCGGGGCTGAATCAGTTTGTACTGCGCCCGAGCGGGATTGTCTCGCCGCAGGCGGGCAGCCCTGCCGTGCGCATCATGGGTGCCAATGTCGATGCCGGGATCAAGGTAGACGGCTACGGCACGCCAACGGTGGATCTGAAGGTGCGCACGCTGGTGGTGGCCGAGTGGAAAGATAGCCAGGTGTTCCAGCCTGCCTTGCCGCGCCTAAGCCCGCATACCATTTGGGCGGTAAAGGAAGCTCCGCAGCAAGCCAGGGAGAACCACCCAGCCGGCAACCTGCACTATGTTGGCGAAACCAACATCTACCAGCCGGGCGAGCGCTTCGGCAATCACCGCATCAGCACCTACCGCAATAATTTGCGCCCGAACGGGATTGGCCCGTTGGTGTTGGGCGTGCCTGTCGTAGCGTTGAGGCGGCGCTATATCCTGCCTATCGGCCTGCAGGCCTACCGCATGGGCTGGACAGTGATCGGCGACGGATCGCAGTTCGTGACGCAATTTGGCGGCACTGACTTTATGTGGCTTGGCAGGCCGAACGTGGCGCGCGCGCCCTACACCGGCCCGCAGACGGTACGGCCTGGCGGCATCGTAGCGCCTGGCGTAGGCGCGTATACCTGGGCCTCACTGCTGCATCGGGCGTTGCCGCTGGCGGGATTCGACGCGCTGCGTATGGGCAGCTCGCGTGGCGATAGCCCATACCAGTGGCAGACGCTGCATGTCGGCCCGCTAATGCCGACTATCCCTGCCGGCTTCCTGGCTGAAAAGTTTGGTACTGCATGGGTGTCCATGCGAGTGCGAGGCGTCGAGCTGGGCGGCTGGGACGCCCTGGAGATTGGCTACGACCCGGCCAAGTTTGCCGAGCGCCTGCGAGTGCGCAACGCCTATGTACCACCAGGGCCGCCGGCACAAGCGGTCACGCCGATGGGGATTGGCATGATCGAGGCTGGCATGCCCAATGTCCGGCCTGGGGTTCACTACATTCGTCCGGACGGCAACGCCGACCAATACCGCAAAGGAGCCTTCTGATGGCCACGACCCCTCTACTGCCGCTTGCCGGCATGAATACGGCGGCAGAGGATGCCGCCCTGCTGCGTGGCGGCGATGTGCCGCGCGTGTATGTGCGCGACGCCGTGAACATCGACGTGACGCCAGCCGGCAAAGCCTCGCTGCGCGGCAGCCTGGCGCGAATCAGCGCTACGCCGTATCGCAACCTGTGGCAGAGCCCGCTACATGGCGACGTGTTCGCTACGCTCGGCGCTGACTGGGTGAAGGTCAATCTGGCGGACTGGTCGCATGAGGTGCTGGCGTCGGTGGGCGAAGGCGATGCGGCGCATGAGCTGCTGAATAACCGGGTGTGCGTCGCCGCTCCGGCCGGCATCTTTACCTTCGATGGCAATGGCGCCCAACGCTTGACCCTGGATACCCCGGCACCGCCGTTGCTGATCGCCGGGGCCGGCTCGCTGCCAGCCGGTACCTATGGTGCTGCGGTCGCCTGGCTGCGCGGACAGCAGGAGTCGGCGCCTTCGGCTATCGCCTTCGCCGAGGTGGCCGAGCAGGGCGGGCTAAGCCTGACCCTGCCGCTGTGCCTGGATGCCAGTGTGACCGGCGCGAGACTGTACCTAACCAGGCATAACGGCGGCGAACCGCTGCTGGCTGGCGACTACCCGCTGCATACGCCAACTATCGAGCTGCCGCTGCTGCCGGAACTGGGGCGGGATGCGCCGTTGCGCCACCTGTCGCCGATGCCGAGCGGTAAGTACCTGAAATACTGGCGCGGGCGCCTGCTGAGCGCCAAGGCCAACGTGCTGCGCTGGTCGGAATCGCTGGCCTACCACCTGCACGACGAGCGCCACGGCTTTATGCAGATGCCGCAGCGGATTACATTCGTCGAGCCGGTGGAGGGCGGTATCTGGCTGGGGCAGGTTGATCATGTGGTGTTCCTCGCCGGCACAGCGCCCGAGGCGCTGAGCGTGGCGCGCAAGGCGG
>JBLUOL010000024.1:0-40778 GCA_048065775.1 Pseudomonas sp. GW6 | reverse complement strand
TTCGGCATGCGCGTGCTGCTCGGCCAGTTGCCCGGCCGCCCGGCGCGCGCCGATCGCCTGCCGCTGCACGAACTGTTGCCGCAAGTCGATGCGCTGACCCTGCACTGCCCACTCAACGAGCAGACGCGCAACATGATCGGTGCGCAGGAACTGGCGCTGATGAAGCCGCGCGCGTTCCTGATCAACACCGCGCGTGGCGGCCTGGTCGACGAACAGGCCTTGGCCGATGCCCTGCGCAGCGGTCATCTGGGCGGTGCGGCCACCGACGTGCTGACTCAGGAGCCGCCGAAAGATGGCAACCCACTACTGGCCGCCGACATTCCGCGCCTGATCGTCACCCCGCACAGCGCCTGGGGCAGCCAGGAAGCCCGCCAGCGCATCGTCGGCCAGGTCGTGGAAAACGCCGCTGGTTTCTTCGCCGGTGCGCCACTGCGAGTCGTCGGGTAAGCTGCGCAGCTTTCTTGTAGGAGCGAGCTCTGCTCGCGAACACGGTCAACAGCAAAATCTTCGCGAGCAGAGCTCGCTCCTACACCGCGCGCCGTAAACAGATTCTCAGGAAATACCATGGACCCGCGAAGCGAAGTTCTCCTGCGCCACGCCGAGCTATTCAGTGGCGAGCTGTTACTGGCCGGCCTGCCGGCTGACGACCTGCTTGGCGCCCTGCCGCAGGCTCGTGGCTGGAACTGGCATGCGGGCGACCAGGCACTGCTCACCGCACGCTTTGCCGGTCGCAGCCACTTCGACACACGCCTGCCGGAAGGCGACTACCGCGCCGCCGTGCTGTTCCTGCCCAAGTCACGCGAGCTGACCGACTACCTGCTGCAAGAGCTGGCCTCGCGCCTGGCAGGCAAAGCGCTGTACCTGGTCGGAGAAAAGCGTAGCGGTATCGAACGCGCGGCGAAGCAGTTGGCCGCCTATGGCAAGCCGCGCAAGCTCGACAGCGCGCGACATTGCCAACTCTGGTGCGTCGAGGTGGATCAAGCGCCAGCAGTGCCCGATCTGCATGCCCTGGCACAGAGCTACTCATTGCCGCTGGCCGACGGTGCCCTGGAGATCGTCACCCTGCCCGGTGTGTTCGCCCATGGCCGTCTGGATCGCGGCAGCGCATTGCTACTCGAGCATCTGGATGACCTGCCCAGCGGCCACCTGCTCGATTTCGGCTGCGGCGCTGGCGTACTCGGTGCTGCGCTCAAAAGGCGTTACCCAGACAGCGAGCTGAGCCTGCTGGATGTCGACGCCTTCGCCCTGGAAAGCAGCCACCTAACCCTGGCACGTAACGGCCTGTCGGCCAACCTGATCGCCGGCACCGGCATCGAATCGGCACCCGAGGGACTCAGCGCCATCGTCAGTAACCCGCCATTCCACCAAGGTGTGCATACCGATTACCAGGCCAGCGAGAACCTGCTGAGCCAGGCGGCACGCCATCTGGTTAAAGGCGGTGAGCTGCGTCTGGTGGCCAACAGCTTTCTCAAATACCCACCGCTGATCGAACGTCATCTCGGCCCCTGCCGCACCCTGGCCGAGGCAGACGGTTTCCGCATCTACAGCGCCCGTCGCTGAATTGAGGTTGCTCCCAACGCGGCGCTTGGGCACAATTGCGCCCGTCCTAGGGGAGTAGTCTCCCGCGAGCGCCCTGCTCGCCCGGTATGCGTCAACACACTTGCTCCGCAGAGCATGGCGTATACGACCCAAGGCCTTCACAGAGAGGCCTGCGGTTTGACAAGACCTATGACACGCACAACCTATACCCGGGGCGGGCAGGTCGTTCGTGTCATAAGCCGTGTCGACCCGCCCCTTAAGGAAACCTGATGCTGGAATCCCTGTTCGTTCCCACCCTGATCGTCGCCCTCGCCGAAATCGGTGACAAAACCCAGCTGCTCGCTCTGCTGCTGGCCGCGCGTTTTCGCAAGCCCTGGCCGATCATCTGGGGCATCGTCGTCGCCACCCTGGCCAACCATTTCGCTGCCGGCGCCGTGGGTAATTGGGTTGCCGGCTTCTTCTCGCCCGCCACGCTGAGCTGGATTCTCGCTGCGAGTTTCGTCGCCGTGGCAGCCTGGACCCTGGTGCCGGACAAACTCGACGATGATGAAGCATCCGGCCTGAAGAAATACGGCCCCTTCCTCACCACGCTGATCGCCTTCTTCCTCGCCGAGATGGGCGACAAGACCCAGGTCGCGACCGTGATGCTGGCCGCGCAGTACCCGCACTTCATCCTGGTGGTCATTGGCACCACCCTGGGCATGCTGATCGCCAACGTACCGGTGGTGCTGGCGGGCAATTTCGCCGCCGATCGCCTGCCGCTGACGCTGATCCGCCGCCTGGCCGCCTGCGCCTTCGCTGCACTGGCAATCTATGCTGGCTACCAGGCGCTGAAACTGAGCGGACTGGCCTGACCGATTGCCGACGCCGACACTCGGACACCTTGGCCAATCCCAGCGCCCTGACTGCGGCTAGAGTATGTGCACGTCACGCAACTTCGGTCAGCAGTCAGAAGGCAGCATGTCATTGGATGATCGCAAGAGGAGAATGGTGTGCCAGCACATCGACCTCACCTGGAACAGGTGCCACCTGGCGCTGGCAGAACAGCTGCACAGCCGCGACTTCATCTACAAAAGTTCATTCGTCGGCCATCCGCTGAACAGCGCCGGCTTCGTGCAACTGGTACAGAGCATACGCCTGGCGATGCCGGATCTGCAGATAGTGGTCGAAGACTGCATCGCCGAAGGCTACAAGGTGGTGACCTGGAGTACGCTGATCGGCACCATCCAGAAACCGGCACTGGGCTACGCCCCGAGCGACAAGGTGCTGAGCATTTCAGCCATGGCATTCTGGACACTGAACCCCAGCAATGAGATTCAGGAAATCTGCACCATGTTCGACATGGAAAGTTTTCGTGCTCAACTGGGCCTGCAGACCCGCCCGCTTGCCGAAACCACGCAACCCTGAAACGCAAACGGCGCGCCGTGAATAATCACGCCGCGCCGTTTCCTGGCCCCAAATTAACGCCCGGCCTTGGCCTGCTCGTACAGCGGCATCACCTTGGGGATCGCCGCCTGCAGTGAGGCGATCCGGCTGCTGGACGACGGGTGGGTACTCATGAACTCGGGCGGTGCACCACCACCGGCGGCCTCCATCTTCTGCCACAGGCTGATGGCTGCATTGGGGTCATAGCCTGCACGAGCTGCCAGCTCCAGGCCAATCAGGTCGGCCTCGTTCTCGTTACTGCGGCTGTTGGGCAAGGTCAGGCTGTACTGCACCACGGCATCGGCCAGAGCCATGCTCGTCTCGCCCAACCCCAGCAGGGCGCTGGCCCCCTGCCTGGCGACCTGAATACCATACGCCTTGGACATCGCTTCACGGCTGTGCTCACGCAGTGCATGCGCCATCTCGTGGCCCATGATCGCGGCGATCTCGTCATCGGTCAGCTTCAGCTTCTCGATGATGCCACTGTAGAAAATGATCTTGCCGCCCGGCCCACAGTTGGCATTGAGCTCCGGGCTCTTGATCAGGTTGACCTCCCACTGCCAGTTGGCGGCATCCGGGCGAAAACGCGGTGCCTGCGGAATCAGTCGCCCGGCAATGGTCTGCAGACGCTTGGCATTGGCACTGGTCTTGTCCAGCACACCCTTGCTCGATGCTTCGCTCAACGTCTGCTGATAGGACTGCGCGTACATCTGGTTGACCTGCTCGGCCGACAGCATGCTGAACATGTACTGCTTGCGCTCCACGCCCACCGCACCGCCGCTGGTGGTGTTGACGGCCTGACAACCGGCCAGCACCAGTGCTGCAGCCAGGCCACTCAGGTAAAAAGCCTTACTCATCGAGCCATCTCCTAGAATCGGAATCACTATGCTAGGCCTCGCCCCCGGTCCGGGCAACCACAGCGGTTGCGCATCTCTGGCACGCTTTTTCCCGCTGAAAGCGTCATCGACCATGCCGTTTGCGCCAAGCGATTAAAGTTACGCTGCGCCCTTGCCGCTATCCCTTGGTGGACACATTGAGCCGGGGAGCCCCCATGAAGTTCCGATCCATCCAGTTTTCCGTTGCCTTTCTCGCCGGAGCGAGCGTACTGGCCGTGGTGGTTGCGCTGGTACTCTACGCCCTGTTCGCCAATGGGCGAACCCAGCAGGTGGTGCAAAAAAACACCCGCGGCCTGCTGCAGCAGGTCATCGAACAGCGCCTGGTAGCGCTCGCCGAGGCCCAGGTCGGTCGGTTGCAGCGGCAGTTCGAGGCGCCCATGACCCTGGCCAAGTCCGTGGCCACGCTGAACGCGCGAATGGCTCCGGGCAATGAAAGGCTGCAGCTGAGCCGCGAGGAGCTGTCCTCGCTGCTGGTCAGCTATCTGCAGGACAACCCCGACTTGCTGGACTTCTTCATCGGCTGGGAGCCCAACGCCTTCGACCAGGACGACGCAAACTACGCCGGACGCGAGGCCGAGGGCTACGACCAGACCGGACGTTTCATGCCCTGGTGGTACCGCGAGGGCGGCGCCTTCAAGGTACTGCCGCTGACCGCCGAACAGATGGAGAGCGAGAAGCGCCTGCCGACCGGCGTGCGCGAGGGCGAGTACTACCTGTGCCCGAAACAGAGCAAGCAGCCCTGCGTCATCGATCCGGCCGCCTATGATTTCGGTGGCAAGCAGGTACTGGTGTCCTCCTTCAACGCGCCCATCGTGGTCGACGGGCGCTTCCTCGGCGCGGTGGGCAACGACCTGGCGCTGGATTTCATCCAGGGCCTGCTGGAGCAGGTCAAGGGCGAACTATATGGCGGGGCCGGCGAACTGGCGCTGGTGGCCGCCAACGGCACCCTGATTGCCGCAACCCAGGACGCCGCGCTGATCAGCCAACCGGCTTCGCGGGTGCTGCCGGAGGACCTGCTGCAGGCGCTCAAAGGCGGCGACAACCACCCCATCGTGCGTCACAACGAGGCCCAGCAGCTGTTCGAGCTACTCTACCCCTTCCAGGTCGCCGGCACCTCGACGCGCTGGACCCTGGCCATCGCCCTGCCCACCTCGGCGGTGTTCGCCGAACTGCAGCAGTTGCAGTCCGACCTCGCCGCACAGGCGCACGAGGACACCCTCGGCATGGCCCTGGTGGGTCTGCTGATTGCCGGCCTCGGGCTGCTGGTGGTCTGGCTGGTCGGCTACGGCATCGCCCGCCCGCTGCGGCAGATGGTCGGCATGCTCGACAATATTGCCAAGGGCGAAGGCGACCTCACCGTACGCCTGCAGGTCGATCGCAAGGACGAACTGGGGCAGATCGCAGCGGGCTTCAACGCCTTCCTGGCCAAACTGCAAAGCATGATCGCCGCCGTGGTCACGTCGGTGCAGCAGGTCAGCGACTCCTCGGAGCACACGGCGGACATCGCCATTCGCACCAACCAGGGCGTGCAGAAGCAACTGGCCGAGATCGAGCTGGTCGCCACCGCCGTGCACGAAATGACCGCCACCGCCCAGGACGTCGCGCGCAACGCCACTCATGCTGCCGAGGCGGCCAACCACGCCGACCGCGCGGCCAATCAAGGCAAGCAGGTGGTGCAGGAAACCTCCACCGCCATCGCCGCCCTGGCCAGCGAAATCGGCCGCGCCGTGGGCGTGGTGCAGAACCTGGCCAAGGACAGCGAGAACATCAACGCCATCCTCGTTGCCATACGCGGCATTGCCGAGCAAACCAATCTGCTCGCCCTCAATGCGGCCATCGAAGCAGCCCGCGCAGGCGAACAAGGTCGAGGCTTTGCCGTGGTCGCCGATGAAGTGCGCAACCTGGCACAGAAGACCCAGCAAGCCACCGAAGAAATCCAGAACATGATCCAGCAGCTGCAGCAGGGCACCCGCGAAGTGGTCAAGGTGATGGAGCAGAGCCAGAGCAAGACCGACGACAGCGTGGAGCACGCCAACCAGGCCGCTCAATCCCTGGAATCCATCACCAAGGCGGTGTCGGTGATCAACGACATGAACACGCAGATCGCCAGCGCGGCGGAAGAACAGAGCGCGGTAGCCGAAGACATCAACCGCAACGTCACCAATATCGGCCAGGTCGCCAACGAGGTGGCCAGCGGTGCCGACGAAGCCAGCCAGGCCAGCGCCCAACTGACCAAGCTGGCCGAACAGCAACGCAGACTGATCAACCAGTTCAAGGTGTAAGGGACTTCATCAGGTAGGGTGCGCCGCGTGTTCAGCCGGGGCAGCCCCTCGACACCCTGCGCAGGCTCACGCCGGAGTGAGGCACTCCGGCGCATCCAGCTGTGGATCGTTGACCAGCGTTGCCAGCGCGCGCTCACGCAGCGCCATCTGCGGCTTGAGCAGTAGCGCTGCCAGTTGCTCGAACGGCGTGTCGTTGCTCAACCACAATGCCTGTTCGTGCTCGCCGAGAATCAAGGGCCGCCGCAGCGTGGCAGCTTCCTGAGTGATCAGCGCCACACTCAGGTACTCCTGCCCGCCCACCGGATAAAGCTCCCACAAGGCCGCGAAATACATCAGCGGCTCACCGTTGCTCATCCAGTAAGGCCGCTTGCGCGCGCCCCCGCGCCATTCATAGAAACCGTTGGCCGGCAGCAGCGCGCGGCGCTGGCGAAAGGGTTCACGGAACATCGGCTGCTCGGCCAGGGTTTCGGCGCGGGCATGAGCCGGGGTCTTGGACAGATCCTTGAGCCAGGCAGGCGTCAGCCCCCAACGTGCCGCAGCCGCCTGCGGTCCACCCTCGCCAGCACGCAACATCAGCACTTGACCGTTGGGCGCCAGGTTCCAGTGCGGCTTATGGTCAGCGGGAAAGCCGGGCAACGCCGCAAAAGCGGGCGACCAGCGGAACAGGGCATAACGTCCACACATGAAACGACTCGACAGGCAGGGGGCGCGTCAACAGAGCAACACGCCCTGAAAGGACTCTGGCTCATCGCCAGGCACAGGTTGCGCCGCATTGTACTCAGCGATCAGCGTCCGTGCCCGCTCGGCGTACGGATCAGCGACGACCAAACCGAGCAGGCCGCACGCCGGCAACTCCCCCACCGCACCGACCAGATGCTGACCGAGCAGGTGCGCCTCGACGCCCTCACTGGCCAGCATGTCCACCAGCATCTGCCCTTCCAGCAGGTTTTCCGGTTCGTAGATTCGTTGCATCAGTCGTTCTCCCCGCGAACGTCCAACTCCCACTCGGTGCCGTCCGTACGCAGCTCGAACTCGATCGGCCGGCAACACACCGGACAATCTTCGATGTAGGACTGATCACCACCCGACAGATCCAGCAGCGCCTCGGCCGGCTCGCCGCAATAGGGGCAATAATACAACTGGCTTTCCAGCATCGCGGCCTCCTTGTGACTTGGCGGTATAATCGCCGGTCTACTGCTCACCCTGTTTAAGCAGACCCCCTTTCAACCTTAGCCGTTCTAGAACAAGAGAGCATGATGGGCGCATTCGATGCCATCCGACCCTATGCCGATGCAGAAGTGCGCCCCGTACTGGCGCGCCTGCTCGCCGATCCGGCGTTTCTCGGCACCCTCACCCGTTTTCGCTTCCCGCGCCTGGCCGGGCCACTCGGCTGGCTGCTCAAGCCACTGATCGCCGCGCGGCTGCGCAGCGAGTTCGCCAGCATCGATTCGGTCTCCAAGCTGCAGGAGAAGATCGAGCCCTATATCGATCGCACCATCGAGCATGCCAGTGATGGCATCAGCTACTCCGGCCTGGAACACCTGCAACCGGGCAAACCCTACCTGTACCTGGCCAACCATCGCGATATCGTCATGGACCCGGCCTTCGTCAACTACGCCGTCTACCACGCCGGCCTGCAGACGCCACGTATCGCCATTGGCGACAACCTGCTGCAGCGCCCCTTCGTCAGCGACCTGATGCGCCTGAACAAGAGCTTCATCGTGCACCGCTCGATCAGCGGGCGACGCGAGAAGCTGGCGGCCTATCAACTGCTCTCCGCCTATATCAACCACTCGATTCGCGAAGATGGCGAGTCGATCTGGATCGCCCAGGCCGAAGGCCGCGCCAAGGACGGTGACGACCGTACCGACTCGGCCATCCTCAAGATGTTCCACATGAGCCGCAAGGACGAGCCGTTCGCAGACGTGATCGCGTCGCTGAACCTGATCCCGGTGTCGATCAGCTACGAGTACGATCCCTGCGACCTGGCCAAGGCCCGCGAACTCTGCGTGCGCGCCGCCACGGGCAGCTATACCAAGGCGCCGGGCGAAGACGACGCCAGCATCGCCCTGGGCATCACCGGCTACAAAGGGCGCGTGCATCTGCACTTCAGTCCGCCTGTCGCCGGCCTGGAAGACACCAAGCAGCTTGCCCAGGAGATGGATCGTCACATTCTCGGCCAGTATCGCCTGTTCCCCGTGCACTACCTGGCCTACGCCATGTGGGAAGGCCGCGAGGCCGAGCTGAACGTGCCGGCAGCAAGCGACGTATTCGATGCCGCGGAACTGGCCAAGGCCGAAGCGCAGTGGAACAAACGCCTGGCCGCCTGCAGCGCCGAAGAAAAGCCGTTCCTGATCCTGCAGTACGCCAATCCGGTGCGCAATCAGTACCGGATCAAGGCGGGTCTGCCTCTGTAAGAAGCCCGCGCTACAAACGAAAACGGCAGCCATCAGGCTGCCGTTCTCGTTTATCGCTCAGGCATCAAAGCCGCGTGCTGAGCCAGGACAGCAGCAGGGCTGCGCCCAGGCATATGGCCCCGAAACGGTAGAAGAAGCGGTTGATGCGCACAGTGCGCTCATCCTGTGCTTCGCTTTCGTCCAGCTCACCCTGAGCCAGCACGCGCGCCATACCGCGCTGCTCACGCAAGCGGGTCATCAGACACAGCCAGGCTCCCGCTAACGCGAAGAACAACGCCAACGAATTCACCGCTCCGGCCGGATGGGCGAGGAGCAGCGACCACAACATCTGCAGCGACATGCAACACCTCGAGAACAGCATGGTGCAGCAACCCCGCCACCGCACCAGAATGGGGATTTCGGCCGAGAAACGGTGCGTCTCGCCCCTCAAAAAGTCGTCGCGCAGTGTACTGAACTAGCGCTTTTATAAGGTTCGTTTCCGACGAACGCAGCCTGCTATCCCGAAATCGTCTGAAAACTGTCATATGCCTGGCCTAGGGTTTGTATATCCAATAGTGACCAAACAGTCACGACTGTTGCTGGAGCCAAACCTCAACGTCCCTGGAGGACCTGCCATGCTTAATTCACAACCGCTGGATCGCGATTACCTGATCGACTCGCTGGATGAAGTGGACGCCGTGGTCGACGAACTCTCCTTCAACGTACAGGACCAGCATTGGCTGGTGTACTGCGCCCTTGGCGGCCACGAGCATTACGACCTGCCGGACATCGACAACCGCACCGGCATGAGCCTGCCGGAGTTCTACGCCGAAGCGGCATGAAAACCCAGGACAAATGAAAACGCCCCGCAATGCGGGGCGTTTTTCGTGGTGACGCTAGAAATTACTGCAGTAGAACCTGGCCAATGGTCGGGTCCTTGAACGCACGGGTCAGCGCGTCGCTGAGCACATCACCCACCAGCTTGGTGTTGGTCTGCTGGTTCGGTGCGCTGCCGAAACGCTGATTCAGCGAAGCGCCGTAGCGGCCGGTGTAGCGGCGGCTACCGCCCTGCACGTCAGCGCGAATGGAAGCGGAGATATCTGCCTCGGTGACATACATACCCTCTTTAGGCGACTGATACTTCAGTTCCGCCAGGGTGATGGTCAGTTGCGGCGCGTTGTAGGCGTTGGCCGACGGGGTGAAGCCGAGCAGACGCACAGCAGCCTCGGCCTCAGCCTGCAGCTTGGGCAGCACATACTCGGGGCTGACGCTGATGGAACTGGTTTCCGGATACAGACCACCGCGGGTGCCAAGCACCGGCGAAGGACGGCCATCAACCACGCGCACCACCACCGGCTGGCCCTGACCCACGGGAGTCAATGAGCTGGTGAGCTTGGGTTGCGGGGTGAGTTGCTGAGGGCTGAGGGCGCAACCGGCCAGAGTCAGGCTGGCGGCAGCAAGCAAGGCGATCAACGCACGGTGCAGCATGCTCATCTCTCCGAGTGAGGTAAAAGTGGCCGGCAGTATACCCAGCGCGGCCTGAGGCCGACAGTGGTGCAGCATAGGACCGCCAGCACAGCGTTGCGGTTCCTGTCATCAGCCTGTCACCACGCCCTGGCATAAAGATACCCGTCATCACGCTGGAGCCTTCACCATGCTATTGCGCCGTCTGTTCAGCCGTGCTCGCCCGATGCGCCATTTTGCCCTGATCGATGGAGAGGGAGTTTGCCGCGCCCTGCGACAGATGCAGGAACACCCGAGCCAGGCTGACTGGGTGGAAGTTCGCGAGCCGAGCATCTCCTGGCTGGGCTCCCCCTTGCCCGCCAGTGCCCGGATCACCCCGGTCGTCACACACGCACCAGCCGCTCGCCCGTTGGCGGCCTGACCGGCGGAAGAATAAAAGTCACGCAGGGGCGATCAATTTCCCCTCATTCACCGTTATAATCGCGCCCCGATTATAAGGACGTCTCCTGATCGGGCCGCACGACCTCGCCGATGCAACGTCATCGCCCCGCCCCAGAGAGTCGCCCACTTCGAGCTGCCGCTTCCGGTCAGCCGCCTTCAGCCCATATGCAGAGCCGATAGCAGCCATGCATTGCATGATTTGCACGGGCAAAAGCGCGCCGAGGCAGTCGAGCTTTTGAGGTTCACCGCTCCAAAAGAGCGTGAAAAAAACGGTTTTTACAAACTTCACAAGAGTGTGGCGAACAGATGAACAGTTTTGCGTCCGCAAATCCCAGCCTTGACCCTCCCCGCCGAACGACAGGGCATCACGCCTGAGTCTGCCGGTATCGCCCTGAAAGGCCGAACGGCCATCCATCTGGTGCAGTTTTCTTGGAGAGAGGTTAATGGCGCATAACGATTACCAAAGCGTAGATGTGGTGCTGGTTGGCGCTGGCATCATGAGCGCGACCCTGGGCGTACTGCTCAAGGAACTCAACCCCGGCATCACGCTGGAAGTGGTAGAGCTGCGCGAGTCCGGCGCAGTGGAAAGCTCCAACCCCTGGAACAACGCCGGCACCGGTCACGCCGCGCTGTGCGAACTGAACTACACCCCGGAAGGCGCGGACGGCAGCATCGACATCAAGAAGTCGGTGAACATCAACGCCCAGTTCGAGGAGTCCAAGCAGTTCTGGGCCTACCTGATCGAAAAAGGCGCGATCAACTCGCCGAAGACCTTCATCAACCCGGTGCCGCACATGAGCTTCGTGCGCGGCGAAAGCGGCATTGCTTTCCTCAAGAAGCGTTTCGAGGCCCTGCGTCAGCATCACGCCTTCACCGAGATGGAGTACACCGAGGACCGTGGCACCATCGCCGAATGGGCGCCGCTGCTGATCCCGGGCCGCGATGCCAGCGAACCGTTGGCGATGACCCGTGTGCAGGCCGGCACCGACGTCAACTTCGGTGCGGTCACCGAGCAGATGCTCGCCTACCTGACCACCCAGCCCGACGCCAAGGTCACCTGCAACCAGAAGGTCACCGACCTCAAGCGCGACGGTGAAGGCTGGCTGGTGGACATCAAGGACACCCGCTCCGGCGCCACGCGCAAGCTCAAGAGCAAGTTCGTCTTCCTCGGCGCTGGCGGCGGCGCACTGCCGCTGCTGCAACTGTCCGGCATCCCCGAAGGCAAAGGCTTTGGCGGCTTCCCGGTGAGTGGTCAGTGGCTGCGTTGCGACAACCCTGAGATCGTCAAGCAGCACCAGGCCAAGGTCTACAGCCAGGCTGCCGTGGGCTCGCCACCGATGTCGGTACCGCACCTCGATACCCGCGTGGTGGATGGCAAGAAATCCCTGCTGTTCGGCCCCTACGCCGGCTTCACCACCAAGTTCCTCAAGCACGGCTCGTTCCTCGACCTGCCGCTGTCGGTACGCCCCAACAACCTCGGCCCGATGCTGGCGGTGGCGCGCGACAACATGGACCTGACCCGCTACCTGATCAAGGAAGTGATGCAGTCCGAGGAACAGCGCCTGAACACCCTGCGCGGCTTCTACCCCGAAGCCAAGGCAGAGGACTGGCGCCTGGAAGTCGCTGGCCAGCGCGTGCAGATCATCAAGAAGGACAGCAAGAACGGCGGCGTGCTGCAGTTCGGCACCGAACTGGTGGCTGCAGCCGACGGCACCATCGCCGCATTGCTCGGCGCCTCGCCGGGCGCATCGGTCACCGTGTCGATCATGCTCGACCTGATTCGCCGTTGCTTCCCCGAGCAGGCCAAGAGCGACGACTGGCGCAGCAAGCTGGACGAGATCTTCCCGGCCATGGCCGATGTTCTGTCCAGCGACGCCGCGCGCTACCACGAAGTGCAGGCGCAATCGAATCAGCGCCTGCAGCTCGACATCCCCAGCGCCTGATCGTCACGCACAAAAAACCGCCCTTCGGGGCGGTTTTTTTATGGGTGTTGATCGGGTTACGGCTGACCCCAAGGCAGGATCGGAATGGCCGTCACCGCATTCTGCGGGCTACCCTCGATCACCCGGTCGCTGTAGACCAGATACACCAGGGTGTTGCGTTTGCTGTCGAAGAAACGCACCACCTGCATGGTCTTGAACACCAGCGAAGTGCGCTCCTTGAACACCTCCTCGCCGTCCTTGAGCGTGCCCTTGAATGCAATGGGACCGACCTGGCGGCAGGCAATGGAAGCCTCGGCCCGATCCTCGGCCAGGCCCAGACCACCCTTCACCCCGCCGGTCTTGGCACGCGACAGGTAGCAGGTCACGCCCGATACCTTGGGGTCATCGAAGGCCTCGACGACGATCTTGTCGTTCGGCCCAACCCATTTGAATACCGTCGACACCTCGCCGATGGTTTCGGCCAGCGCCAGGCTGGGCAGCATCAGCAGGCTCAGCACATATCCCTTGAACAGACGCATACATGCTCCTTAGACGAGAATCAGATTGTCGCGATGCACCAGCTCCGGCTCATCGACATAGCCCAGCAGCTTCTCGATGGCATCCGACGGCTGGCCGATGATCTTCTGTGCTTCCAGCGCACTGTAGTTGACCAGGCCACGGGCGACCTCACGGCCGTCAGGCGATACGCAGACCACCATCTCGCCGCGGCGGAAACTGCCCTGCACAGCCTTCACGCCGACCGGCAGCAGGCTCTTGCGATCCTGGCTCAGCGCCTTCACTGCACCGGCGTCCAGCACCAGGGTGCCACGGGTTTGCAGGTGGCCAGCCAGCCACTGCTTGCGCGCCGCCAGCAAACCGCGCTCGGGCGCCAGCAGCGTGCCCAGACGTTCGCCCGCCTTGAGCCGCGCCAACACCTGCTCAATGGCACCGCCAACGATGACGGTGTGCGCGCCGGAGCGCGCAGCCAGACGCGAAGCACGCAGCTTGGTCTGCATGCCGCCACGGCCCAGCGCACCACCGACGCCACCTGCCACGGCATCCAGTGCCGGATCATCGGCGCGGGCTTCGAAGATCAGCTCGGCATCGGGGTTGTGGCGCGGGTCGGCGTTGTACATGCCGTCGCGATCGGTGAGGATCACCAGCAGATCGGCTTCCACCAGGTTGGCTACCAACGCGGCCAGGGTGTCGTTGTCGCCGAAGCGGATTTCATCGGTGACCACGGTGTCGTTCTCGTTGATCACCGGAATCACGTCGAGATTCACCAAGGTGCGCAGGGTGCTGCGCGCGTTGAGGTAGCGCTTGCGGTCGGAGAGATCGTCGTGCGTCAGCAGCACCTGTGCGGTACGCCGGTTGTGCTCGGCAAAGCTCGACTCCCAGGCCTGCACCAGGGCCATCTGGCCAATGGCGGCAGCGGCCTGCAGCTCGTGCATCGCGCTAGGTCGGCTGGTCCAGCCCAGGCGGCTCATGCCGGCTGCCACCGCGCCGGAAGATACCAGCACCAGTTCCACGCCCTGCTCACGCAGCGCGACCATCTGCTTGACCCACACCGCCATGGCCGCACGATCCAGGCCACGCCCGTCGGCGGTCAGCAGCGCGCTGCCGATCTTCACCACCCAGCGCCGCGCGCCGGTCACCTTGTCACGCATGATCTTCCAACCTTAGCCAGAAAGTGATGGGGTCCACCCCACCTACAAAAACGCCGCAATTAAGCGGCGTTGGAAATTTGCTTAATCCCGGACGTAAATGATTTCCGGGCCATCGTCGTCTTCTTCGTCGAGGAAGTCATCGTCCTCGTCGATATCGTCGACACTGCGCACACCGGATTTACGCAACGCACGCTGATCGTCCAGCGCCTGCAGACGGGCACGCGCCTCGTCTTCGATGCGCTGATCCAGCTCGGCCAGCTCCTCGGCGAATACCGGGTCCTCGGCGATGCGCTCGGCACGCACTTCCAGGTAATGCATGATGTCGCGGCTGATGCGCTCGGTGCCGTCGCGGCTGATGGCCGAGACCACGTAAACGGGGCCCTGCCAGTTCAGACGGGCAACGATATCGGCCTTGCGCGCCTCACGCTCGTCCTCGGGCACCTGGTCCATCTTGTTCAGCACCAGCCAGCGATCGCGCTCAGCCAACGCCGGGCTGAAACGGCCCAGCTCGTCGATGATCACCTGCGCAGCCTCGGCCGGATCGCTCTCGTCCAGCGGCGCCATGTCCACCAGGTGCAGCAGCAGGCGGGTACGCGCCAAGTGCTTGAGGAAGCGAATACCCAGGCCGGCACCGTCCGAAGCGCCTTCGATCAGCCCCGGGATGTCGGCAACGACGAAGCTCTTGAAGCGATCGACGCTGACCACGCCCAGGTTTGGCACCAGGGTGGTGAAGGGGTAATCGGCGACCTTCGGCTTGGCCGCGGAAACGGCGCGAATGAAGGTGCTCTTGCCGGCATTGGGCAGACCGAGCAGACCGACGTCGGCCAGCACTTTCAGCTCGAGCTTGAGATCACGCGACTCGCCCGGCTTGCCCGGCGTGGTCTGGCGCGGCGCACGGTTGGTACTGGACTTGAAGCGGGTGTTGCCCAGGCCGTGCCAGCCGCCCTGAGCGACCATCAGGCGCTGACCGGGCTTGACCAGGTCACCAATCACTTCCTGGGTGGCCACGTCGATCACCGTGGTGCCGACCGGTACCGGCAGGATCAGATCCTCGCCCTTGGCGCCGGTGCAATCGGTGCTGCCGCCCTTCTCGCCATTCTGCGCATTGAATTTACGCGTATAGCGGTAATCGATCAGGGTGTTGAGGTTGGCGTCGGCCTCGAGGAATACCGAGCCGCCGTCGCCACCGTCGCCGCCGTTGGGGCCGCCCTTCTCGATGAATTTCTCGCGACGGAAGGCCATCATGCCGTTACCGCCGTCACCGGCTTTTACAAAAATTGAAACTTCGTCGACAAATTTCATTAGTCTGCCTCCCGCTTCATCTGCGGGCTGGGGGGAACGCTTGCCAAATCATCCAGAACTAGCGGATTGGGCAAGCGAACCAAAGATACACAAACAAAAAAGCCCCGTCCTACGGACAGGGCTTTTCCAGCGCGTAGGCGATTAGGCCTGAACGACGCTCACGTAGCGACGGCCGAAAGCGCCCTTCACTTCGAACTTGACCACGCCTTCGACTTTAGCGAAGAGGGTGTGGTCTTTGCCCATGCCCACGCCGAAACCAGCATGGAACTCGGTGCCGCGCTGACGAACGATGATGTTGCCGGCCTTGATGACCTGACCACCATACATTTTCACGCCAAGGCGTTTACTTTCGGAATCGCGGCCGTTACGGGTAGAACCGCCAGCTTTTTTGTGTGCCATGAGTCAATACTCCTATAAAGGATCGGGGCCGACGAATCAGGCCTGGATACCGGTGATTTTGATCTCAGTGAACCACTGACGGTGGCCCTGACGCTTCATGTGGTGCTTACGACGGCGGAACTTGATGATGCGCACTTTATCGTGACGGCCTTGCGACACGACTTCGGCAACCACTTTAGCGCCGTCTACGACCGGAGCGCCGATCTGAACGTCGTCGCCATTGCCGATCAGCAGAACGCGATCGAAAGTCACGGCTTCGCCGGTGGCGACTTCGAGCTTCTCGATCTTGAGGAATTCGCCTTCGGTGACTTTGTATTGCTTGCCACCAGTAACAATTACTGCGTACATGGTAAATCTCCGTTGATCCTGCTCACCCAGCGCTTTAGAAAAGTCGTTATTGGCTGGCATGGCTGCTTGGGGCCGGAAGTGACACCCTTGCAATTGCGTAAGGCAGGGAAATGCCCAGGGGGAAGTTCAGGGTGCGCGATTGTACGCAAGCGCCGAACGCTTCGCAAGTGGCGCCAGTGCTTGCCTTGACAGCCCCTACCCTGCCACCTAGCATGCCGCGCAACCTCACAGGAGCACCAGTCGCCGATGCAACCCCAGGCTTTCTACCGCGTGGTAGCGGACGATTTCACCGCCGTCGATGGCATCATTCGCCAACAGGTGGTTTCCCGCGTGCCGCTGGTGGAAAAGATCGGCGACTATATCATCTCCGCTGGCGGCAAACGCCTGCGCCCGTTGCTGGTGCTGCTCAGCGGTCGCGCGCTGGGCTACCAGGCCGACGACCTACGCCTGCTGGCCGCCACCATCGAGTTTCTGCACACCGCCACCCTGCTGCATGACGATGTGGTCGACATGTCCGACATGCGCCGCGGGCGTAGCACCGCCAATGCCCAGTGGGGCAACGCACCGAGCGTGCTGGTGGGCGACTTCCTTTATTCACGCTCGTTCGAAATGATGGTCGAGCTCGGCTCCATGCCGGTGATGAAGATTCTCTCCCACGCTACCCGCGTGATCGCCGAAGGCGAAGTGCTGCAGCTGTCCAAGGTGCGCGACGCCAGCACCACGGAAGAGACCTATATGGAAGTCATCCGCGGCAAGACCGCGATGCTGTTCGAGGCCTCGACTCACAGCGCCGCCGCCCTGGCCGGCGCCAACGAGGCACAGCGCGAAGCCCTGCGTACCTTCGGCGACCACCTGGGTATCGCCTTCCAACTGGTCGATGACCTGCTCGACTACAAGGGCGACGCGGCCGAACTGGGCAAGAACGTCGGTGACGACCTGGCCGAAGGCAAGCCAACCCTGCCGCTGATCTACACCATGCGTGAAGGCACCGAGGAACAGGCCGCCCTGGTACGCCGTGCAATTCAGAAAGGCGGTATCGAAGACCTGGAAAGCATCCGCGCCGCCGTGGATGCCGCTGGCGCTCTGGAGTACACCGCACAACTCGCCCGTGACTACGCCGAACGCGCCATTGCCTGCCTGGAAGTGCTGCCGGCCGGCGAATATCGCGATGCACTGATCGAGCTGAGCCGTTTCGCCGTGGCGCGCACGCACTAAGCCCGACGAAATCGAGACAGGTAGCCCGGATGCAATCCGGGGCGGGTTTACGGGATATGACCATTCCCGGATTACATCCGGGCTACGGGTTCGCGATACACGGCACCGCCACAAACAAAAACGCCCCGAACCAGTCGGGGCGTTTTGCGTTCAGGCCTGGCGGATTAGCAGGCCGTTGAAAAACGTAGGCGAGGCAGCCAGTGCAAGGCAAAAACAGGCGAAAAAGCGCAGTTTACGAGTTGTAAATGAGCATTTTGAGCCTGTTTTTAACGCAGCAATAGCAACGCAGGTAGTTTTTCAACAGCCTGTTACAGACGCAGGCCGCCGTCCAGCTCCAGAATGCGACCCGTGTAGTAGTCGTTTTCCAGAATGTAGGCCACCGAATGGGCGATCTCGGCCGGCTTGCCCATGCGCTTGAGCGGAATGCCCGAAGTCATCTTCTCCAGCGCTTCCGGCTTCATGCTGCCGGTCATTTCGGTTTCGATGAAGCCCGGCGCCACACCCGCGACGCGGATGCCGTAACGCGCCAGTTCCTTGGCCCAGACCACGGTGTCGGCAGCCACGCCCGCCTTGGCTGCGGAGTAGTTGGCCTGGCCCATGTTGCCGGCACGGGAGATCGAGGAAATGTTGACGATGGCGCCCTGGTTGCCCAGCTCAATCATCTTCGCCGCCACTTCACGGGTGCAGAGGAACACGCCGGTCAGGTTGACATCGATCACCGCCTGCCACTGCGCCAGGCTCATCTTGGTCATTTCGCCATCTTTCACGCGGATGGTCAGGCCATCGCGCAGGATGCCGGCGTTGTTGACCAGGCCGTTGATGGCGCCGAAGTCATCGGCCACCTGGGCGACCATATGGGTCACCTGCTCTTCATCGGCGACGTTGCACAGGTAGCTGCGGGCATCGCCACCGGCGGCCTTGCAGGCAGCCACGGCTTCGTCGAGTTTTTCCTGATTCAGATCGACCAGCGCCAGCTTGGCGCCCTTGGCCGCCAGGTACTCACCCATGGCGCGACCCAGCCCCTGGCATCCGCCAGTGATGATGATGACTTTGTCTTTCAGTTGCATCGCTTTATCCCCTCAAGGTGCAGCATTTACCGACCCCGCTGATGCCCGCTAACCGCTATGCTAGGGCGTCTGTCCGTTTATTAGGAATCTGTTCACGGTCTTGCGAGCTAGAGCGATACAAGGCAAAAACAGGCGAGGAACGCTCGGAGTCGCGCACGACTTTACGAGTTGTAAATGAGCATTCCGAGCCTGTTTTTAACGCAGTAGCGCCGACGCGCAGCTGACAGTGAACAGGTTCCTACGGATTCTTTGCGAGGAGCCATATAGGTGAGCGTTAAAGCCGGCAAGCATGCACGAGAATTGCTGCTCAAGGAATACCGTGGCGTGCTCAGCACCCACTCCAAGGCCATGCCGGGTTTCCCTTTCGGATCGGTGGTGCCCTACTGCCTGGACGCCGAGGGTCGCCCACTGATCCTGATCAGCCGCATCGCCCAGCACACCCATAATCTCGGGCAGGACGCCAAATGTTCGCTATTGGTCGGCGAACGTGGCGCAGAGGATGTGCAGGCGGTCGGCCGCCTCACTTTGCTCGCCGAAGCACGACAGTTGCGTGACGAGGACGAAATCGAAGCGGCCGCACAGCGTTATTACCGCTTTTTCCCCCAGTCGCGCGACTACCATCGGGCGCATGATTTCGATTTTTGGCGGCTGGAGCCGGTGCGCTGGCGCTTCATCGGCGGCTTCGGCGCCATTCACTGGCTCGACCAGGTGGCCCTGGCCAATCCTTTCGCGGCGGACGGCAGCGAAGCGAGCATGGTCGAGCACATGAACGACGACCACGCCAGCGCCATCGCCCATTACGTCGAACTGGCCGGCCTGCCGCAACACGAACCCGCGCAGATGGCCGGTATCGACAGTGAAGGCTTTCATCTGCGCATCGGCCAGAGCCTGTACTGGCTGCCCTTTCCCGCACCCTGCAGCAATCCCGGCGCCGTGCGCCAGGCGCTGGTGCAACTGGCCAGAGCCGAGAGCTGGCCGACCAATGGCGCGCCTTCAGCTTGAATTAAGCGCGAAACGCCATATTTAACTTCTACGGGAAGCCCGTCTTCCGCCAAGGACACTTCGACTCATGCGCGTGTTTCTGTTCCTCTTTCTGCTCTTTCCCATCATCGAGCTGGCCCTGCTGATCAAGGTCGGCAGCGCCATAGGCGTGCTGCCCACGTTGATGCTGGTGATCGGCACCGCCATTCTCGGCAGTGTTCTTTTACGCGTTGCAGGTGTCGCCACTGCCTGGCGCGCCCGCGAAAAACTCTCGCGTGGTGAGCTGCCCGAGCAGGAAATGCTCGAAGGCCTGCTGATCGCCGTCGGCGGTGGCCTGCTGCTGCTGCCGGGTTTCATCAGCGACATCTTCGGCGTGCTCTGCCTGCTTCCCTTCACCCGCCGCCTGCTGGTGGGCAAGATCCGCCGCCGCGCCGAGGAGCAGGCCCTGCGTCAGCGCGCCTTCTTCGATGACCAGGCCGCCCGCACCGGCAAGACCAACCCCAACGTGCTCGAAGGCGAGTACGAGCGCCGCGACTGATCCCTACAGCACCTGTAGGAGCCGGCTTGCCGGCGATCTCTCTCTGGCTGATCGCCGACAAGCCGGCTCCTACGCAAAGTCGTCAGGCTGCGGTGCTTACCGCGAGTGCTGCCCCCTCTGAAACGCAAAAAATTTCATCCCCGCCCCTTGAAATACCCTTGCCCGCCCACATGTAGCAGTCACCGCAAGGTGCCTGCCCGCTGAGGCAGTCCGACTTTCGCGGTGCGCCCAGCGTGCCGCGCCCGGCCTCGCCGGATTTTACAAACCCGCCGACCACAAGAGTCGGCAAGTTGGCCATTCAATTGTTAGGAGAGATCGACAATGAAGCTTCGTCCTCTGCATGACCGCGTCGTGATCCGTCGCAGCGAAGAAGAGACCAAAACCGCAGGCGGCATCGTGCTGCCGGGTTCGGCCGCCGAGAAGCCGAACCAGGGTGAAGTCGTTGCCGTCGGTACCGGTAAGGTTCTGGATAACGGCGAAGTCCGTCCGCTGGCCGTCAAGGTCGGTGACAAGGTGGTATTCGGCCCGTACTCCGGCAGCAACACCGTCAAAGTCGACGGCGAAGACCTGCTGGTAATGGGCGAGAACGAAATCCTCGCTGTCGTCGAAGCCTGATTCCCACGAATCTCCGTTTAACCTTCAAGAATTTGAGGACTGATCAACATGGCTGCTAAAGAAGTCAAGTTTGGCGATTCCGCCCGCAAGAAAATGCTCATTGGCGTCAACGTACTGGCCGACGCCGTCAAAGCCACCCTCGGCCCGAAAGGCCGTAACGTGGTGCTGGCCAAATCCTTCGGCGCCCCGACCATCACCAAAGACGGTGTGTCGGTTGCCAAGGAAATCGAACTGAAAGACGCCTTCGAAAACATGGGCGCCCAACTGGTCAAGGACGTTGCGTCCAAGGCCAACGACGCTGCCGGTGACGGCACCACCACCGCTACCGTTCTGGCTCAAGCCATCGTCAACGAAGGCCTGAAGTCCGTCGCTGCCGGTATGAACCCGATGGATCTGAAGCGCGGCATCGACAAGGCCACCATCGCCATCGTTGCCCAACTGAAAGAACTGGCCAAGCCGTGCACCGACACCAAGGCCATCGCTCAGGTCGGCACCATCTCCGCCAACTCCGACAACTCCATCGGTGACATCATCGCCGAAGCCATGGAAAAGGTCGGCAAAGAAGGCGTCATCACCGTTGAAGAAGGCTCGGGCCTGGAAAACGAACTGTCCGTCGTAGAAGGCATGCAGTTCGACCGTGGCTACCTGTCGCCGTACTTCATCAACAAGCCGGACACCATGGTTGCCGAGCTGGAAGGCCCGCTGCTGCTGCTGGTCGACAAGAAGATCAGCAACATCCGCGAACTGCTGCCGGTTCTGGAAGCCGTTGCCAAGGCTGGTCGTCCGCTGCTGATCGTGGCTGAAGACGTCGAAGGCGAAGCCCTGGCTACCCTGGTCGTCAACAACATGCGTGGCATCGTCAAAGTCGCTGCCGTCAAGGCTCCGGGCTTCGGCGACCGCCGCAAGGCCATGCTGCAGGACATCGCCATCCTGACCGGCGGTACCGTGATCTCCGAAGAAGTTGGCCTGTCCCTGGAAAGCGCCACTCTGGAGCACCTGGGTAACGCCAAGCGCGTCGTACTGAACAAGGACAACACCACCATCATCGATGGTGCTGGTGCCCAGGTCGACATCGAAGCCCGCGTTGCACAGATCCGCAAGCAGGTCGAAGAAACCTCTTCCGACTACGACAAAGAGAAGCTGCAAGAGCGTCTGGCCAAGCTGGCTGGCGGTGTTGCCGTGATCAAGGTTGGCGCTGCCACCGAAGTCGAGATGAAAGAGAAGAAAGCCCGCGTTGAAGACGCCCTGCACGCTACCCGCGCTGCTGTGGAAGAAGGCGTGGTACCTGGCGGTGGCGTGGCCCTGGTGCGCGCTCTGCTGGCAATCGACGAGCTGAAAGGCGACAACGAAGACCAGAACGTCGGTATCGCTCTGCTGCGTCGCGCTGTAGAAGCGCCGCTGCGTCAGATCGTTGCCAACGCCGGCGGCGAGCCGAGCGTAGTGGTCGACAAGGTCAAGCAGGGTTCGGGCAACTTCGGCTTCAACGCCGCGACCGACACCTACGGCGACATGATCGAGATGGGTATTCTCGACCCGGCCAAAGTCACCCGTTCGGCCCTGCAAGCTGCTGCTTCCATCGGCGGCCTGATGATCACCACCGAGGCCATGGTTGCCGAAGCGGCTGACGACAAGGCTCCTTCCATGCCTGATATGGGTGGCATGGGCGGTATGGGTGGCATGGGCGGCATGATGTAAGCCACCCGGCTCCTTAGCAGTACCAAGAACCCCGCGCCAGTCGCGGGGTTTTTTTTGGCCTGCCATCCATGGCGGCCACCCTGAGGGCCGTCGCTACGCGACGTTAAAAATTTCTCCCGGAAATTTTTTATGCCCGACGAAAAGCGATACAGGCCGCAAAATCCGATCACATTACCGATGGACTCGGGAACGTTGTTTGCTTATGTTTTGTTACAACCCTGAACGACGTAGTCCCCGTTCACGAGACGAGTGCTGCGCACACCTCCAATAGAAGAACAAAAATATGGCCCTTTGCAGTACGAACGAGATTCCTCAGCAGGTATTCCAATACTGGTGGCAACAGCAAGGTGATTGGGTCGAAGAGCCCAACGCTCGCCGCGGCGGCAAAAGTGGTGTGCAGCGCCTGCTGGATGAAACCGGCGTGCTCTACGCCAAGAAACAGATCGGCCATATCTACCGCAGCCTGCTGCACCCACAGGGACGCCCGACCGTACTGCGCGAACGCAGTGCATTGCTGGCCCTGGACGCACTCGGCGTGCCCGTTCCCAAGCTGATCTACTGCGGCGTTGAACGCGACCCACAACAGGGCTGGCGGGGCCTGCTGGTGACCGCCGAGCTCGAAGGCTTCATGGACATCGAAAGCTGGTACGCCAAAGGCGGCCGCGAAGCCTGTGGTGAAGCCGTACACACCGAGTTGCTGCAACTTGTTGGCGCGACTCTGGCGCGCATGCACCTGGGGCGCTGGCAGCACGGTTGCCTGTATGCCAAACATGTATTCGTTAACGTTGCCGGCGAAACGCCGCAGGTTGCCCTGCTGGATCTGGAGAAAAGCCGTCGCCGCCTGACACGCGCCCAGGCCGCTCAGCACGACCTGCCTCAACTACGACGCCACAGCCCCTGGTCCGACGCCGACTGGCAGCAACTGCTGCAGGGCTATCGCCAGATCTTCGCCGATGGTGCCAAAGGCCTCGGCACGGCTATTGCCTGAACAAACGACTGCCGGCCCAGGGCCGGCAGTGTTTTTCCCGCAACACCTCGTTCCATCCGCATCACCCCCACCAGGAAGTGGCTCTACCTTGCACCTTTGCGCTGGGTAGCAAGCAGAGCTGCAGGCGACTGCAACTGCCAGGGCCGGCTGTTACAGGGGGCCTTAACGGGCACCTAAGGTTACGTCGATACGTTACCCGCAGCATTGTTGAACCAACCGACAAGGCCCGTGTCCCAGCACAGCCCCGGCTGGTGCCAGCTACGCGCTAAGACCGTTCGTCGCATGAGACGACGACAAGGCAATGGGTGATCTAGGTTTAGCGAACAGCGTTTGGCAGCGCTTTCAAGGGGTTAGCAAAATGAAATTAGAAATAGCACGAGGTTTGTTCCTGGGCCTCGCCCTCAGCGTAACGGCAATCGCCGCCGCAGCCTGGCAGGAGCCCGGCCCACGCGTGCTGGAAGCGCAAACCTGCACCGCCGCAGAACCCTGCCCCACCGCGCCTTTGCGCAAGCAAGTGCAGCCCGCCGCCAAACCCGATGCCAACCTGCTGGTGCTGATGTTCGGCCTCAGTGGCGCGATGAAGGGCGAGCACTAAGCCACACCCACGGTCACACCTCGCCCAGCGGGCTGACCTGCAGCAGCAGGTGGCCCGCCAGGCGCTGCCTCTTGCCGCTCATACCCGCGCAGCTCGATCACCCGCTCTGCTCCTCGATACTTCCAGTACTCGCTCATGCCTCTGGCCCCACAGGCCACATCCCTGAAAATGCCCGCATAGTGGCGTTTTAGAGCCTCTCGTTCAGTTTTGATTAAGTAAGAATCTTTATCGTTGCCCTGGAAGTGACCGAACGGTCACAGGCGTTTGGCTGGCAGTCGAGAACGTCACCGATGAAAATCACAGGAGATGCAACGATGAACTCAACCGCTTCCCGAACCGGCAACACCCTGCGCCCCGTCGCCAAGGACAACGCCCAGGCCGCCCTGCAACAATTGCTGCAGGGCTTTCGGCGTTTCCGCCAGGAGGTCTACCCGCAGCAGCAGGCGCTGTTCAAGCGTCTGGCCTCGGCGCAGTCGCCCAGCGCAATGTTCATCACCTGCGCCGACTCGCGCATCGTGCCGGAGCTGATCACCCAGAGCGACCCCGGCACTCTGTTCGTCACCCGTAACGTGGGTAACGTGGTACCGCCCTACGGACAGATGAACGGCGGCGTGTCCACCGCCATCGAGTACGCCGTACTGGCGCTCGGCGTGCAGCACATCATCGTCTGTGGCCATTCCGACTGCGGCGCGATGAAGGCCGTGCTCAACCCGGCCAGCCTCGACGGCATGCCAACCGTGCGCGCCTGGCTGCGCCACGCCGAGGTGGCGCGCAGCGTGGTGGCGGACAACTGCAATTGCGGCAGCGCCCACGAAACCCTCGGCGTGCTGACCGAAGAGAACGTAGTGGCCCAGCTCGACCACCTGCGCACACACCCTTCCGTCGCCGCCCGTCTGGCCAGCGGCCAATTGCAGATCCATGGCTGGGTCTACGACATCGACAGTGGCGGCATCCGCGCCTACGACGCCGCGTCGGGCAACTTCCTTCCGCTTGATGGCGACGAGCAGCCCTGCGCTACCCCGCAACCGCGCTACGCCAGCGTCTGATCCACCCATTCCCCTGAGCCTGCGCCCCTGGATGGCGCGGGCACGGGCTGCTTTTGCCCGTAGATCGGGCAAGGAGAGATATTCATGACTGTATTTCGCACACTGCCACGGGACGCGCTGGCGTCCGTGGTGGTCTTTCTCGTCGCCCTGCCACTGTGCATGGGCATCGCCATCGCCTCCGGCATGCCGCCGGCCAAGGGGCTGATCACCGGCATCATCGGCGGTCTGGTGGTCGGTTTCATCGCCGGCGCACCGCTGCAGGTGAGCGGCCCAGCTGCCGGCCTGGCCGTGCTGGTGTTCGAGCTGGTGCGTACTCACGGCATGGCTGCGCTAGGCCCGGTGTTGCTGCTGGCCGGACTGATCCAGCTGGTCGCCGGCACCTTGCGCCTGGGCGGCTGGTTTCGCGTCACCGCGCCGGCGGTGGTCTACGGCATGCTCGCCGGCATCGGCATCCTCATCGTGCTGTCGCAGGTGCACGTGATGATCGATGCCGCGCCCAAGGCCTCCGGCCTGGACAACCTGCTGGCCTTCCCCGGCGCCGTGCGTGATGCGCTGAGCCTGCTCGGCAGCAACGCCATGATCGCCGGTGCAGTGGGCCTCGGCACCATCGCCAGCATCTGGCTGTGGGAGCGTTTTCGCCCAGCGCCACTGCGCTTTCTGCCCGGCGCGCTGGTCGGCGTGACGCTCGCCACGCTGATCAGCCTGTGGCTGACACTGCCGGTCAAACGCGTCGAACTGCCGGCCAATCTCGGCGATGCCATCGACTGGATCACCCCACAGGGCCTGGCCAGCCTGGCCGATCCGCAACTGCTGATCGCCGCCCTCGCCTTGGCCTTTATCGCCAGTGCCGAGACATTGCTCTCCGCTGCCGCCGTCGACCGCATGCACGATGGCCCGCGTGCGCGCTTCAACCGCGAACTGTCCGCCCAGGGCATCGGCAACATGCTCTGCGGTGCAGTCGGCGCCCTGCCGATGACCGGCGTGATCGTACGTAGCTCGGCCAACGTGCAAGCCGGCGCTCGCGGCCGCGCCTCGACCATCCTCCACGGCGCCTGGCTACTGGCCCTGGTCGCTCTGCTGCCCGCCGTGCTGCAGAGCATCCCGGTGGCCAGCCTCGGCGCGGTACTGGTGTACACCGGCTGCAAACTGGTCGACCCCAAGGCCATGCGCAACCTCGGCCAGTACGGCCGTGCCCCGGTGTTCATCTACGCCGCCACGGCGCTATGCATCGTCTTCACCGACCTGCTGACCGGCGTGCTGGTGGGCTTCGCCCTGACCCTGCTGAAACTGGTGTGGAGCGCCTCGCGCCTGCGCGTGAAACTGGTGCCCACCGGCCCGAACAGCGCCGAACTGCGCATGAGCGGCGCCGCCACCTTCCTCCGTGTGCCACAACTGGCCAAGCTACTGGCCGGCGTCGAACCGGGTACCTGCCTGCACCTGAGCCTGGCGCGGGTCAGCTACATCGACCATGCCTGCATGGAACTTCTGGAAGACTGGGGCCGCTCCGCCCGCGCCCAGGGCGGCGGATTGGAGATCGTCGAAGGTGCGGCGTTGAAACGCCGAGTGGAAGGTAGACAGCGCACGGCGCTGGCCTGAACGCACCACGGCTCACTCACGCAGGCTGGTGAGTGAGCCAGGTCAATGGATCGACTAATGGCCTATGGCGCAACGCCATTATTCGCAGTAATGTCGATCCATCGCCCAGCAAGGACGCACCATGGCCAGCAAACCCAACACCGCCCGCCAGCATAAGCACTTCGCTGTTCTGATCGATGCGGACAACGCCCCCGCTGCCATCGTCGAAGGCCTTTTCGAAGAAATAGCCAAGTACGGCGTCGCCAGCGTCAAACGCATCTATGGCGACTGGACCCAGCCCAACCTCGGCAGTTGGAAGAAGGTGCTGCTCGACCACTCCATCCAGCCGATCCAGCAGTTCGCCTACACCAAGGGCAAGAACGCCACCGACAGCTCGCTGATCATCGACGCGATGGACCTTCTTTATACCCGGCGCTTCGATGGCTTTTGCCTGGTTTCCAGCGACAGCGACTTCACGCGGCTGGCAGCTCGCTTGCGCGAGGAAGGACTGGAGGTAATTGGCTTCGGCGAACAGAAAACGCCGCCGCCCTTCGTGAAGGCATGCGACAAGTTCATCTATACCGAGTTGCTGCGCGACGACGCGAACGAATCGGAGAGTTCTGCCGCACAACAGCCTGAAACCCCAGAGCCCAAACCAGCCGCCGGCAACACAACCCCCGCCGAAGTCGCACCAGCAGAAGTCAACCGACCGAAAGTCCCAGTAACGCTGATTACCAAGGTTATCGACGACATTTCCGACGAAGATGGGTGGGTCCATATGGCAGCCCTCGGAGAAAACCTGCGAAAACTGAAGTCCGACTTCGATCCTCGTCTGTATGGTTTCAAGAAACTGTCTGACTTGATCAAGGCACGAAATGGGCAGTTTGAGTTACAGGAGCGAGGAGTTACAGCCACTGGAGGAAAAGTGCTATATCTGCGCAACAGAAAGGCGGCAACCAAACAATAAAACTTAAAAACTTCTTCGCCCGTACAGATACAGCTGCTCAATAAAACCCACACCAACTAAAAAAACAAGGAACACGACAATGGAACAATCTTGTCTTTTCGGTCCAAATTTCTTAGAAAAATTAGTTGGAAAGAATATTCTACATGACCCCAAAATTGCCATTGTAGAGTTAGTTGCGAACGCATGGGATGCAGGAGCTAGCGAGGTAAAAGTAGTTTGGCCCACCAACAAAAACGAACAACACTTCTCAATCGAAGACAATGGCTCAGGCCTCACGGAAAAAGAATTCACATCGAGATGGCGTACGCTTGCATACGATCGAATACAAACGCAGGGAAGCACGATTGTCGTTAATGACAGAAAAAGAACAGTATTCGGAAAGAACGGCGTAGGCCGTTTTGCAGGATTCTGTTTCGGAGAATCCTACTTTGTCGCCTCAAACAAGAATGGAGAACATATAGAATACGAAATTAAAGCCGGCAGTGGTGATGCTCCATTTACATTAATAAAGCACCCCCCGTTGACCTTCATCAGGGAACACGGTACTCGAATTTTTGTCCGTACTAGTTCCTCACTCAGGATCAGTGAAGAAGATGTACGTTCTGAACTCGGAATGCGATTTCTGACCGATCCATCTTTCAAATGCATCGTCAATGGAGAGCCTGTAAATTTCTCACATATCCCCAGCGAAAACATTTCCCATGAAATTATTGAACTGGAGTCAGGAAACATAATAAACATTGCAATCATCGATACGAATGATGCAGATAGAACAACCAAACAACATGGCATAGCTTGGCATGTAAATGGTCGCCTTGTGGGCGAGGCAGATTGGAAAAGTTATGGATTTGACGAAATCATAGATGGTAGATCTTCAGAAGCCAAAAGGCACACCTTCATTGTCAGCGCTGACTTTCTATCGAAAACAGACTCCATTAAAAAAGATTGGACAGGATTCAACGCCACACCCGAATTTGAAGAAGTCCACACAAGTGTATTTGACTTTGTCAAGTCACACATATTAGGACAGACAAAACAAAAACGCGAGCGTGTCTTTTCTAATATAAAAAAGGCGCATGAGAAGGAGCTCCAGAAACTCACTCCACTACGGGCAGAAAGATGGGAAGAGTTTGTTACTGAAATACAAGGGGAGTGCACCAGTCTAACCGAAAAGGATCTTCTAAAATTGTCTGGCACCTTAATAAAAATGGAGCAATCTGACACCAAGTACTCTCTCATCAGCAAGCTACATGAATTGAACCCTGATCAAATTGATAGCCTGCATAGCATCCTTGCGGACTGGAGCCTTGATCTAGCGAAAGAAGTTCTAGACGAACTCCAGATAAGACTAAAACTGCTAGACGAATTACGCGAAAGAATATTAGATACCAACACAAAAGAAGTCCAAGAGCTTCAGCCGCTTTTTCATCAAGGCCTTTGGATATTCGGACCAGAATACGAAACTATAGAATTCACTTCCAATGAAGGAATGACAAAAGTAATTCAGAAACTTTTCAGCTCCAGCCTTGTCGGCACTCGCAACCGCCCCGACTTCGCAATATTACCAGACAGCACAGTGGGAAATTATTCATACCATAAGTATGACGAAGAAGGCGGTGAGATCGGGATTGACAAGCTCGTAATAGTGGAACTTAAAAAACCAGGAATCCCCATTAGCACCGACGAAAAGGGACAGTGCTGGAAATATGTGAGTGAACTAATAAAGTCCGGGCTCATTGACCAAGACACCAAGGTGACATGCTTTGTCTTAGGAAGTGAAATCGACCCAATCGAAAAAGGTATAAGAAAAGAAAATAATGATCGCTGCACAATTCAACCATTAGACTACCAAGTTGTTATTGCAAGAGCCAAAAGTCGCCTACTAAAGCTATACGACTGGGTTAAAGGTGCACCGTTTTTAGAAGAACAGAGAAAGCAGCTTGGATTTGAGGAAAGCCAAAATGTATTAGACTTTGAGATCCCAGCCAAAACCTCGTAATTCTGGAAAATAGGGCGGACCATGCGAAGCCTGTCCATCATTTGGCTCAACGCAATACAGCAGGCATACGCCAATCGCCCTTCGCGGTGGAACCTCGGAGCGACGATGGAGTGAGGGAAGTCGAGCGCAGCATGACGGGGACGCCTAGTTCCGGATGGCGAGGCACAGACCTTTTGGTTCCTTTGGGCGGGGCCGGCCATCCGGCGTTTGAAAAAAGTGAGTCGCCGTAAGGGCGATACGAAGCGAAGCGTAGTAACAGCCGCAGGCTGGCCCGGAGGGTGAGCGAAGCGAATCAACCGTACTCTCAGGCGATAGAGAGGCGGCGTCGGAGTGCAATACCCCAGCAAAAGCCCCAAGCACCCTCTCCCCTAGCCCCCGCCCTGCGCCCCGGCCCTTCGCATAGCTCAGGGCGCTTCAGCGGGCGAAGCAGTGCTTCGCTATTTCCGCTTACGCCCCATAAATGGGAGAGGGGAACTGATCGCGGGCCTGCAGCAATCTCAGCAGGCTTCTGAGATTTTCGCGGCTG
This sequence comes from Pseudomonas sp. GW6, assembly GCA_048065775.1. Classification (GTDB taxonomy): domain Bacteria; phylum Pseudomonadota; class Gammaproteobacteria; order Pseudomonadales; family Pseudomonadaceae; genus Aquipseudomonas. The sequence continues at coordinate 10,890 of JBLUOL010000024.1, read as the reverse complement.
AAGCCGCTCCTACAGATTTGGGTGGCTTCGGGTCGCGGCTGAAGCCCCTCCCACAAGAACGTAGCGATACCAGCGGCCTTGCCTTCACGCCCCCGCAATCAATCGCTCGATGATCTCCCGCCGCTCAGGATGCTCCGGCACCTGAATGCCAAACTCCTCACGCAACACCCTGAGCACCTCATCGACACTCTGCAACTGCACCCGCTCACTGGCCTGTCCCAGGCGATGGATCGCGAAGCTGCCGTTGTTCAGCGTCTTGCGCAGGCCGGGCCCGGTGCGGGCGGCGATCATCTGGCCGAGGAACGGCGAGTCCGGGTGGGTGCACACGTACCAGTTACCCACCACGTAATCGATATCCGCCACCTGCTGCAGATCGAACACGTACATCGCCCGCCAGCTACCCGCCACCAACGCGCGCAAGGTGTAGGTGCCATCCACCAGCGTCAGGCGATAGGGCTCATGCGGCGTGGCCTGCTCGCCCTCGCTGTCGAGCAGCAAGGGGCCGGTCGGCACCATGCCGCCGAAGCCGACATCGGTGATGTAGCGCACGCCACCCAGGGTCACCAGCACCAGCATATGGGTACGTGCCGGCAGGGCATCCTCCGGCCCGCCCATGACCACGCGCCCGGTCAGCCCGCGCGCGTCGAAGCGCAGCGCCTGCAACAGCAGCAGGTACAGACGATTGAGTTCGAAGCAGTAGCCGCCACGGCCCTGGCGTAGCAACTTGTCCTGGATCGCGGCGGGTTCGACCTCAACCGGCACGCGCAGCATGCTCGCCAGGGTTTCGAAGGGGAACTCGGCGGTGTGCCGCGCCTGCAGCTCGCGCAGGGTGTCGAGGGTCGGTGGCGGCGCCGACGAGTAACCCAGGCGCTCGAGGTATGTGTGTAGATCCAGCATGAATGGCTCGGTCATCGTGCATCTCCCTTTTCTACCTGCCGGCTGTTTTACCAGAGGGCGTGGACAGACGATATGCAACGAGCGGCATGGCGTGCTCGAATCAGTGCTATCGGTTTGCGGTAGCCGGCACACACAAATCGACAGAAATGCGCCAATCTATCGCTCACCGCACGAGCTTGCCCGAGGACTCCATGATGCACCTGCGCCATTGCTGCACCCTTTCCCTGTTACTCGCCCTGGCCGGCTGCGGCGCCGGTGAGACGGCCGCTACGGCGACACTCCAGACTGAGCAGGCCAAACAGGCCCAGCAGCAGATGGAGCAGCTCAAGCAGCAGATCGACCAGGCCAATGCGGCGAACACTCAGCGCCTGCAGGAGGCCATCGATCAGGCGCAGTGAACGGCGTCTCCAGCGGAGCGCTGCTTGCAACGAGCAACGCGCCGCCTGACAACAAAAAGGCCGATCTATTGATCGGCCTTTTCGTGCAAAGCAGCAGCTCGCTCAGCCATTGCTGGGGAAGGCGAACTGCGCCGCTTCGTGGCTCTTGCGTGCCGGCCAGCGCTGGGTGATGGCCTTCTTGCGGGTGTAGAAGCGCACGCCATCCGGGCCGTAGGCGTGCAGGTCGCCGAACAGCGAGCGCTTCCAGCCGCCGAAGCTGTGGTAGGCCACCGGTACCGGCAGCGGCACGTTGACGCCGACCATGCCCACTTCGATCTCGTCGCAGAACAGGCGCGCCGCTTCTCCGTCACGGGTGAAGATGCAGGTGCCGTTGCCGTACTCGTGATCGTTGATCAGTTGCATTGCTTCTTCCAGGCTGCCGACGCGAACGATGCACAGCACCGGGCCGAAGATTTCGTCGGTGTAGATGGTCATGTCCGGGGTCACTCGGTCGAACAGGGTGCCGCCGACGAAGAAGCCGTTCTCGTTACCCGGCACCACCAGACCACGACCATCGACCACCAGCTTGGCGCCCTGCTCTACCCCGGCATCGATGTAGCCCTTGACCTTGTCACGCGCAGCAGCGGTGACCAGCGGGCCCATGTCCAGGCCGCAGGAGGTGCCGGCACCGATTTTCAGCGCCTGGATCTGCGGAACGATCTTGTCGACCAGCGCGTCAGCAATCTGGTCGCCCACGCACACGGCCACGGAGATGGCCATGCAGCGCTCGCCGCAGGAGCCGTAGGCCGCCCCCATCAGAGCGCTGACAGCGTTGTCCAGGTCGGCATCGGGCATCAGCACGGCGTGGTTCTTGGCGCCACCCAGAGCCTGCACGCGTTTGCCGCGCTTGGTGCCTTCGCTGTAGATGTATTCGGCGATGGGGGTCGAGCCAACGAAGCTCAGGGCCTTGACCTCGGGCGCTTCGATCAGCGCGTCGACCGCGTCCTTGTCACCGTTGACCACGTTAAGCACGCCCTTGGGCAGGCCGGCCTGGTTCAGCAGCTCGGCGATGAACAGGGTGGAGCTGGGGTCGCGCTCGGACGGCTTGAGGATGAAGCAGTTGCCGCAGACGATGGCCAGCGGGTACATCCACAGCGGCACCATGGCCGGGAAGTTGAACGGGGTAATGCCTGCCACGACACCAATGGGTTGCAGGTCGGTCCAGGCGTCGATGTTCGGGCCGACGTTGCGGCTGTATTCGCCCTTGAGAATTTCCGGGGCGGCGCAGGCGAACTCGACGTTCTCGATGCCGCGCTTGAGTTCACCGACGGCGTCCTCAATGGTCTTGCCGTGCTCGGCGCTGATCAGCGCGGCGATTTCGTTCTCGTTCTGCTCCAGCAGTTGCTTGAAGCGGAACATGATCTGCGCGCGCTTGGCCGGCGGGGTGTTGCGCCAGGCCGGGAAGGCGGCTTTGGCGGCATCGATGGCCAGTTGCATGGTGGCGCGATCAGCCAGGCCGACGGCGCTGGTGGAGTCGCCGGTGGACGGGTTGTATACCGGGGCACTGCGACCGTTGCCGGCAACGCGCTCGCCGTTGATCAGGTGAGGGATATGGCTCATGGGGAAGCTCCTAGACGTAATTATTGTGGGTAGGAGCCGGCTTGCCGGCGATCCGTTTTACAACATCGCCCGCAAGCGGGCTCCTACAGAAATGGGTGCGCTCGCTCTTAATCCAGCTTGTTCAGCACGTCGCCAACGGCATTGAAGACGCGGTCGAGGTCTTCCATCTTGGCGTTGAAGGTCGGCCCGAACTGCAGAGTGTCGCCACCGAAGCGTACGTAGAAACCCGCCTTCCACAGGGCCATACCGGCCTCGAACGGACGGATCACGGCGTCGCCATCACGCGGGGCGATCTGCAGGGCGCCAGCCAGGCCACAGTTGCGGATATCGACGATGTGCTTGGTGCCCTTCAGGCCATGCAGCGCGGCCTCGAACTTCGGCGCCAGCTCGGCGGACTGCTGGATCAGGTTCTCGCGCTTGAGCAGCTCCAGGGTGGCCAGGCCAGCGGCACAGGCGACCGGGTGTGCCGAGTAAGTGTAGCCATGGGTGAACTCGATCATGTGCTCCGGCGACGGCTGCTGCATGAAGGTGTTGTAGATCTCGCTGCTGGCGATCACCGCACCCAGCGGGATGGCGCCGTTGGTGATCTGCTTGGCGACGTTCATCAGGTCCGGGGTCACGCCGAAGAACTCCGCGCCGCTCCACTTGCCCATGCGGCCAAAGCCGGTGATCACTTCGTCGAAAATCAGCAGGATGTTGTGCTGCGTACAGATCTCGCGCAGGCGCTGCAGGTAGCCCACCGGCGGCACGATGGCACCGGCCGAGCCGGACATCGGCTCGACGATCACCGCAGCGATGTTGGAGGCATCGTGCAGTTCGATCAGCTTGAGCAGTTCGTTGGCCAGTTCCACGCCGCCGGTCTCGGCCATGCCCTTGGTGAAGGCCATGCCCGGTTGCAGGGTGTGCGGCAGGTGGTCGGCGTCCATCAGTTGGCCGTACATCTTGCGGTTACCACCGATGCCGCCGAGGGAGGTGCCGGCGATATTGACGCCGTGGTAGCCACGGGCGCGACCGATGAAGCGGGTCTTGGACGCCTGGCCCTTGAGGCGCCAGTAGGCCTTGGCCATTTTCACCGCGGTGTCGGCGCACTCGGAGCCGGAGCCGGTGAAGAACACATGGTTGAGCTCGCCCGGCATCAGATCAGCGACCTGCTCGGCCAGCTTGAACGACAGCGGATGGCCGTATTGGAAGCCCGGCGAATAGTCGAGGGTGCCGAGCTGCTTGGCCACGGCGTCCTGGATTTCCTTGCGCGAGTGGCCGGCGCCGCAGGTCCACAGGCCGGACAGGCTGTCGTAGATCTTGCGGCCCTGGTCGTCGGTCAGCCAGTTGCCCTCGGCCGCCACGATCAGGCGCGGGTCGCGCTGGAAGTTGCGGTTGGCGGAGAACGGCATCCAGTGCGCATCCAGCTTGAGCTGGCTGGCCAGGGACGGGGTTGCGGTCTGCGGCATGTTCATTGGAGGAGCCTCGCACTCGACGGTGTCGTGGGAGGGGCTTTAGCCGCGAAGATCGACAGCAATCGCGGCTGAAGCCACTCCTACAAGGGAATTGAATCAGTTGCCAGCAAAGGTGCCACGGGCATAGAGTCAGTAAAACAGCACTCTTCTTATCTTCAGTTCAAGGCTTACTAAACAAATGAGCAGCCGCCGCCCCGATCCGCTGGCCCAGGTCAGCGACTTTGAAATCCGCCTGCTCAAGCTGTTTCGCAGCGTGGTGGAATGCGGCGGTTTTTCCGCCGCGGAAAGCGCCCTAGGCATCGGCCGCTCGGCAATCAGCCAGCAAATGAGCGACCTCGAACAGCGCCTCGGCCTGCGCCTGTGCCAGCGTGGCCGCGCCGGCTTCGCCCTGACCGAGGAAGGCCGTGAGGTGTACCAGAGCACTCTGCAGCTGCTGGCGGCGCTGGAGAGCTTTCGCACCGAGGTCAACGGCCTGCACCAGCACCTGCGCGGCGAACTGAACATCGGCCTGACCGACAACCTGGTAACCATCCCGCACATGCGCATCACCAATGCCCTGGCGCGCCTCAAGGTGCAGGGGCCGGACGTGCGCATCCATATCCGCATGACGCCGCCGTCGGAAGTGGAACAGGGCGTGCTCGACGGTCGCCTGCATATCGGCGTGGTGCCGCAGGTCGGCGCCCTCTCCGGTCTGGAATACCAGGCGCTCTATGACGAGCGCTCGCTGCTCTACTGCGCGGTCGGCCACCCGCTGTTCTACGTCGATGATCTGCAGCTCGAGGACGAAAGACTCAACGCCCAGGAGGCCATCGCCCCAACCTTTCGCGTGCCGCCCGAGGTGCAGAGCCATTACCAGGCGCTCAATTGCACGGCCAGCGCCTCGGACCGTGAAGGCATGGCCTTTCTCATCCTCACAGGGCGCTATATCGGCTACCTGCCCGACCACTACGCCCAGGCCTGGGTGCAGCAGGGTCGCCTGCGCGCGCTCAAGGCGTCCACTCGCTACTACGACATCAACCTGGCAGCGGTGACGCGCAAGGGCCGCCGCGCGCACCTGGTGCTGGAGAGTTTTCTCGACGCCCTGGCCGAAGCCTGAGCCCGCACCATGGCCGCGCATGCCGAGCCAGCGCGGTGCATTGCGAACATGACAAGACCGCCGGATGCGAGCAGATCAGGTATCTGTACCCCATGAAAAGCATGCTGCTGCGCAGAACTCCAAAAAAACTGATCACATGGACAGCTTCTTGCATAAGGGCGAGCGCCCTCTGCTGCGAGAACTCGCCATGACCACCGAATCACCGACATCGTCCGAACTGCTCTACGGCCTGGACGACCGCCCTGCGCCGCTGCCGGCCTTCTTCGCCGCGCTGCAGCATGTACTGGCCTGCTTCGTCGGCATCGTCACCCCCACCCTGATCATCGGCGGCGTGCTCGGCCTGCACGAACAGTTGCCTTACCTGATCAGCATGGGCCTGATGGTGTCCGGCGTCGGTACCCTGATCCAGGCGCGCCGCCCGTTCGGCATCGGAGCCGGAATGATCTGCGTGCAGGGCACCAGCTTCGCCTTCCTCAGTGCCGTGCTGGCAGCTGGCTTGATGGTCAAGGCACGCGGCGGCAGCCCGGACGACATACTGGCGATGATCTTCGGCGTGTGCTTCTTCGGCGCCTTCATCGAGATGGTCCTGAGCCGCTTCATCGGTCGTCTGCAACGCGTCATCACGCCGCTGGTAACCGGTATCGTCATCACCATCATCGGCGTCAGCCTGATCAAGGTGGGCATCACCGATGTCGGCGGCGGCGCCAAGGCGGAGAACTTCGGTGCGCCGATCAACCTGGCTCTGGGCGCCCTGGTGCTGCTGACCATCATCGTGCTCAACCGCCTGAGCAATCCCTGGCTACGCCTGTCGGCGATCGTCATCGGCCTAGTGGTGGGCTCACTGGCTGCCTGGCTCAGCGGTGTGCTGGTGCCCAAGGCATTGCCCGAACTGCCGCTGGTGAGCCTGCCGATCCCGTTTCGCTACGGTTTCGACTTCGACTGGATGGCCTTCGTCCCGGTAGCGCTGATCTACCTGATCACCGCCATCGAAACCACCGGCGACCTGACCGCCAATTGCATGATCTCGAAACAGCCGATCAACGGCCCGCAGTACCTGCAACGGATCAAGGGCGGAGTGTTCGGCGATGGCGTCAGCTCGCTGATCGCCGCGGTGTTCAACACCTTTCCCAACACCACCTTCAGCCAGAACAACGGGGTGATCCAGCTCTCCGGCGTGGCCAGCCGCCACGTTGGTTACTACATCGGCGCCATTTTGCTGATCCTCGGCCTGTTCCCGGTGCTCGGCGCCATCCTCCAGCAGATTCCCAAACCGGTGCTGGGCGGCGCTACCCTGGTGATGTTCGGCACGGTCGCCACCGCTGGCATTCGCATTCTCGCCCAGGCGCCGCTGGACCGACGCAGCCTGCTGATCATGGCCACCAGCTTCGGCATCGGCCTCGGCGTTTCCAGCCAGCCGGACCTGCTGAGCCAGATGCCCACGCTGGTGCAGAACGTATTCGGTTCGGCAATCACCAGCGGCGGCCTGACGGCCATCCTGATGAACCTGCTGTTGCCGCTGGAATCAGCCAGCGCGAGCACGGCTGGACAAGAGCAGGAAACCTGAGGCGTCCAGGTGCACGGGGGTCGGCCCGCGCACAAACCTGGTGCACAAGCCCGGCGTGAGGGTATTTCCTGCCATTTTTCCGCGACTTGCGCTTGTCACCCAAGCGGCGCTGGGGTATCAGTGCAAACGCTCTGCCCCAAGATCAGCCCGGAATCGCCCCATGACCTTCGAAGTCCCCGCCCACAGCGCCCACGACAAGCCCGCCGGGCGCATTCGCCAGAAGAATGAAGAAGCCATCATCAAGGCTGCCGAGGAAGAATTCGCCCGGCACGGCTTCAAGGGCACCAGCATGAATACCATCGCGCAGAACGTCGGCCTGCCCAAGGCCAACCTGCACTACTACTTCAACAACAAGCTGGGGCTGTACCTGGCCGTGCTGAGCAACATCCTCGAACTGTGGGACAGCACCTTCAATAATCTGAGCGTCGATGACGACCCGGCCGAAGCGCTGGAACGTTACATCCGCGCCAAGATGGAATTCTCCCGGCGCCAGCCGAAGGCTTCGCGCATCTTCGCCATGGAAGTGATCAGCGGTGGCGACTGCCTGTCGCAGTACTTCAACCAGAACTACCTGGACTGGTTCCGTGGCCGTGCTGCGGTGTTCGAAGGCTGGATCGCCGCCGGCAAGATGGACCCGGTCGACCCGATCCACCTGATCTTCCTGCTGTGGAGCAGCACCCAGCACTACGCCGACTTCGCCTCGCAGATCTGCCGCGTGAAGCAGAGCTCGCGCCTGACCAAACAGGACTTCGAGCAAGCCTCCGATCAACTGGTGCAGATCATCCTCAAGGGCTGCGGCCTGACGCCTGCTGCCAAAGCCTGATGGCGTTCACCCTGCTCGGCCCTTGCGAATACCGCGAGGAGATTCGCAAGAGCCGCTTCATTGCCCTCGCCGCGCCGATTGCCAGCGCGGCCGAGGCGCAAGCCTTTATCGACAGCCACAGCGATCTGGCCGCCTCGCACAACTGCTGGGCGTGGAAGGTCGGCAACCAGTACCGCTTCAACGACGACGGCGAACCGGGTGGCACGGCTGGCAGGCCGATCCTTGCCGCCATCGAGGGGCAGGACTGCGATCAGGTGGTGGTACTGGTGATTCGCTGGTACGGCGGCATTCAGCTCGGCACCGGCGGCCTGGCCCGCGCCTACGGCGGTAGCGCGGCGAAATGCCTGCAAGCTGGCGAGCGCCGTGAACTGGTGCTGCGGCAGCCCTTCAACTGTCATTTGCAGTTCGCCGAACTGCCGCTGTTCAAGGCGCGTCTGAACGAGTTCGACAGCCTGATCGAAAGCGAGGATTACGATGCTGCCGGCGCGCGTCTGCACTTGGCCGTGGCACCGGACGAACGCGCGGTGCTGGAGCGCCTTCTTGGCGATATCAGCCGTGGCCGCGAGAATCTGAAAGCGCCATGAAACGAACGACCGCTGCCCTGCTGCCGCTGCTGTGGCTCGCCCTGTCGGCCCACGCCGAAGTGCAGGAGCGTTTGCAGGAACAGTACTACGACCTGCAGGTAGCGTCCGGAGAGTCCCTCAGCCGCGCCATCAACCAGGCCTCACCGATTCGCCAGAACGGCCAGATCTACCACGCCTACACACGCTGGCAGGTGCAATGGAACTTCTGGTGGCGCGAACAGCGTGATGGTCGCTGCCAGATCGACCTCACCCGCACCCGGTTGAGCGCCACCATCACCCTGCCCCGCCTCGGTGGCGGCGACGCACAGCAGCGCCAGCGTTTCGAACAGTATCTGGGCGCACTGCGCGAGCATGAGCTGGGCCATTACCGCATCGGCCAGGCGGCGGCGGCCGAGATCGACGCGGCGCTGCTGGCGACACCTGAATACCCCAGCTGCACCGAGCTGCAACAGCAGGCCAACCGGCGCGCCAATGCCGTGCTGCAACGGCATCTCGAACATGAACGCCGTTACGACCGCGAAACCGGCCATGGCCACAGCCAAGGCGCCAGGTTGACGGAATAACACTGCAGCAAAAATGTAGGAGCGGCGCCCCGCCGCGAATCGTGCCTGGACGCACTCGAAAAGCTTCGCCCCGGGGCTGGCCTCCTACAGGGGATTGCCGTGCCAGGCTTATCGGATCGACATTCGCTATGCTGATCTTCTTTCTCATCCGCCATGGAGCCTGACATGACTGCCTCCCGATCCATTCTGATCATCGGTGCCTCACGTGGCCTCGGCCTTGGTCTGGCCGGTGAATTCGCCGCCCAGGGCTGGGCCGTGACCGCCACCGTGCGCAGCGCCGCGCAACAAGCGCCGCTGCAGGCACTGCCCGGCGTGCGCGTGGAGCAACTGGAGATGACTGATCCGGACAGCCTCGAGCAGTTGGCTGGCCGCCTGAATGATCAGCAGTTCGACGTCATCTTCGTCAATGCCGGGGTCGCCGGCCCCGAGCACCACAGCACTGCACAGGCCAGCGCCGAGGAAATGGGTCAGCTGTTCCTGACCAACGCCGTCGCCCCGCTGCGCGTGGCCGAGCGCTTGCTGCCGAACCTGGCCGCCGAGCATGGGCTGATCGTGTTCATGAGCTCGATCCTCGGCAGCATCGAGGCGGGTGCCGGCCTGGGCATGCCGCTGTACGGCGCCAGCAAGGCTGCGCTCAACCACCTCGTGCAGTGCTTCGTGCGCACTCAGGACAACCCAAAACTCGGCGTGCTGCTGATGCACCCAGGCTGGGTACGCACCGACATGGGCGGCGCCGACGCCCCGCTGGATATCGACAGCAGTTGCAAGGGTATGGTCGAACAGGTTAGCGCTGCCGTCGGCCGGCCAGGCCTGCGTTATCAGGACTTCGAGGGCAATCCTTTGCCCTGGTAAAAACGCTCAACCCGGGCTGCTCGCAGAAGCTAGCCCTGGTAGCCACAAGTAGTGATTTCTGGTGCCCCCCGGATTACATCCGGGCAACGGTCGCGGCTAAAGCCCCTCCCACAGGTGGGTACCGCTTTTGTGGAAGGGCTTTAGCCGCGCACGCGCGAATACGGTGCATTGTGCGCAGCACACGGAAAGACGCGCACCAATGGCAAGCATTGCATTGCGCTCGGCCATAGGCGAGAGCCCATAAAATGGATTTTCTGACTCACTGGCCAAGTTTTTGCTTTAGCCCCGCTCAGTCATGTTCATGAGCGCTTCCCATGTCCGCCCCACCCGCTTCCCCACGCCTGCAGCTGACGGCCATCAGCAAGCAATACCCCGGCTGTCTGGCCAACGACCGTATCGACCTGACCATCGCCCCCGGTGAGATCCGCGCCCTGCTTGGCGAGAACGGCGCCGGCAAGAGCACGCTGATGAAGATCATCTACGGCGTCACTCAACCCAGCAGTGGCGAGATTCGCTGGCAGGGTCAGGCCTTGAAGATGCGTGATCCGGCCATGGCGCGCGGCCTGGGCATCGGCATGGTGTTCCAGCATTTCTCCTTGTTCGAGACCCTGAGCGTGGCCGAGAACATCGCCCTGGCCATGGGCGCGGGCGCCGGTACGCCGAAGCAACTGGAGCCGAAAATTCGCGAGGTGTCGCAGCGCTACGGCATGGCGCTGGAGCCGACGCGCCTGGTGCATAGCCTGTCCATCGGTGAGCGCCAGCGGGTGGAAATCGTCCGTTGCCTGATGCAGGACATCCAACTGCTGATTCTCGACGAACCCACCTCGGTGCTCACCCCGCAGGAGGCCGACGAACTGTTCGTCACCCTGCGCCGCCTGGCCGCCGAGGGCTGCAGCATCCTATTTATCAGCCACAAGCTCGGCGAGGTGCGCGCGCTGTGCCAAAGCGCCACGGTGCTGCGCGGCGGGCTGGTGTCCGGCCATTGCGTGCCGGCAGAATGCAGCGACCTGGAGTTGGCGCGGCTGATGGTCGGTGATGCCGAGGGGCTGGAAAGCAGCTA
>JBLUOL010000023.1:0-41305 GCA_048065775.1 Pseudomonas sp. GW6 | reverse complement strand
ATAAACGCCCACAAAAAAGCCCCGCACTAGGCGGGGCTCTTTTCAAGCAGGTCAGCTCAGGTTAGACAACCTGAACTTCCTCAGCCTGCATGCCTTTCTGACCACGGGTGGCCACGAAAGTCACTTGCTGGCCTTCTTTCAGGCTCTTGAAGCCATCGCTCTGAATGGCTTTGAAGTGTACGAAGAGGTCGTCACCGGATTGCGGGGTGATGAAGCCGTAGCCTTTCTCATCGTTGAACCACTTAACGGTGCCAGTCTGACGATTGGACATGTGATGTCTCCTAACAAAAGTAATAACAGCCCTGGAAAAGCCCAGGCCGGGACTGAGTGCAACGAGTACTAGGAGTCGGACGATGTTTGGATCGAGATCTAGGCATCAAGTAGCGATTCGCGGTGACACATGCAGCACAGTGGGGACACCATACGTGGTTTTATCGCCAAGTGCGAATGCTCGATGCAGCTTTTTTGCAAATAATGACTGATGGGCGCGCCGGCACTCTTTGAAGCGTGGCGCCTGCCTCGGTAAGATGCGCTCACTTTTTTCGTAACCGCCCACTCAGGACACCTCGCCATGAGCATCAAATCGGACAAGTGGATTCGCCGCATGGCCCAGGAACACGGCATGATCGAGCCTTACGTCGAGCGCCAGGTGCGCGGTGCCGACGACAGTCGCGTCATCTCCTACGGTGTTTCCAGCTACGGCTACGACGTACGTTGCGCCGATGAATTCAAGGTGTTCACCAATATCCACTCGGCCATCGTCGACCCGAAGAATTTCGATGAAAAGAGCTTCGTCGACATCAAGAGTGACGTTTGCATCATTCCGCCTAACTCCTTCGCCCTGGCCCGCACGGTCGAATACTTCCGCATTCCGCGTGATGTGCTGACCATCTGCCTGGGCAAGAGCACCTATGCGCGTTGTGGCATCATCGTCAACGTCACGCCGCTGGAGCCGGAGTGGGAAGGTCACGTGACCCTGGAATTCTCCAACACCACCAACCTGCCGGCGAAGATCTACGCCAACGAAGGTGTGGCGCAGATGCTGTTCCTGCAGTCCGATGAGGCCTGTGAGGTTTCCTACCGTGATCGTGGTGGCAAGTACCAGGGTCAGACCGGGGTAACCCTGCCCAAGGCCTGATCGCAGAAGCGTTGCCAGAAAGCCGGGCTTAGCCCGGCTTTTTTGTGCGCGCTAGCGTTTGGTCGGATAGCCTGAATTTACTGCTCATGTGGGGCTCCACCTGTAACAGTCCACGTTCAGGAGAACGACTCATGTCTTTGCTCGATCTCAATGCGGGAGGCATTCCCGGCCAGCCCGAGCCCGATATCCCTGATCAGCCAGGAAGACCCGTGCCGCCGCAGGAGCAGGGTGAGCCGACATTGCCCGATCAACCGCCGCCGGCGCCGGTGGCGCAGTGTCGGCCACGTGAGGTTTTCGAGCGCCTCGCCGCGCCAGCAGAGCGCATTGCCGGGGAGTGGCATTGATTTGCAGTGCAGACGAAAAAGCCGGGCGATGCCCGGCTTTTTCTTTCCGCCCTGCGGCGCTCAGGGCACCAGTGGCAGTTCGCGTTTGTGGCGTGTGTTGTCGTAGGTGCGAACGATGGTGGCATAGGCCTCGTCACTGACTTTCTCGCCATGCAGGAAGGCGTCGATTTCGGCGTAGGTGACGCCATGCGCCTCCTCGTCTGGTTTGCCTGGGCGCAGCTCTTCCAGGTCAGCGGTCGGCGTTTTCATCACCAGGTGCTGCGGAGCACCCAGGTGCTTGGCAATGGCACGTACCTGATTCTTCACCAGGCCGGACAGCGGGGCGAGGTCGCAGGCGCCGTCACCGAACTTTGTGAAAAAACCCATCACCGCCTCGGCGGCGTGATCGGTGCCGATCACCAGGCCATTGTTGGCGTTGGCGATGGCGAACTGGGCAACCATGCGGATGCGTGCCTTGATGTTGCCGACGACGAAATCGCGGCGGGCGTCGCTGAGTTTCTGTAAATGGGTGACCTGCTCGCCGAGGCCGGAGACGCTGTCGGCGATGTTTACTGTGTCTTGTTCATCGGCGCAGATGAATTTCAGCGAATCCTGGGCGTCATGCTCGTCGTGCTGAGCGTTGTGCGGCAGGCGCACGGCGATGAAGCGGTACGCAGTATCGCCTGTTTCGGCACGCAGCTCCTCGACCGAAATTTGGGCCAGGCGCCCGGCGGTCAGCGAGTCGACGCCGCCGCTGATGCCCAGGACCAGCACCTTGAGGCCGGAATTCTTCAGGGTGTTCTTGATGAAGGTCTTGCGCCGCTCGATTTCTGCACTCAGCGCAGCGTCGTCGGCGAACGGCGGCACCACGTCGAGGGCGGCGGCGATTTCGGCTTGGCGGTTGCTCATGTCTGGCTCCTCAGTGGGTCACGCGAAAGACGTGTTTCAGGTAATGGACGAAGTTCTCGTCGCGGCATTGGGTCTTGCCGGGCGTATCGGAAATCTTCGCTACCGGTTGACCGTTGCAGGCGATCATCTTGATCACGATGTTCATCGGCTCGACGCCGGGGATGTCGCAGGTCAGGTTGGTTCCGACCCCGAAGCTTACGTGGATTCGCCCGGAAAGTGCACGGTAGAGCCGCAGCGACTTGGGCAGGTCGAGCCCGTCGGAGAACACCAGGGTCTTGCTCATCGGATCGATGCCGAGTTTCTCGTAGTGGGCGATGGCTTTTTCCGCCCACACCAGTGGGTCGCCGGAGTCATGGCGCAGGCCGTCGAAGAGCTTGGCGAAGTACAGGTCGAAATCGGCGAGGAAGGCATCCATGGTGATGCAGTCGGTCAGGGCGATGCCTAGCAAACCGCGGTATTCGCGCACCCAGCAGTCGAGCGCGGCAATCTGGCTGTCGATCAGGCGTGGGCCGAGCTGCTGGTGCGCCATCAGCCATTCGTGGGCCATGGTGCCAATGGGCTTGAGGTCGAACTCGCGGGCCAGGTGCACATTGCTGGTGCCGACGAAGCGACCGGGGAAATCGCGCTTGAGGATGTGTACCGCCTGCTCCTGCACGCGGTAGGAGAAGCGCCTGCGGGTGCCGAAATCAGCCAGCTGGAAGCCGGCCAGTTCGCTCGGCGAGGCTTCGGCCTTGAGCCAATCGAGCTTCTCGTACAGGCGCTCGGCAGCCTGCTCCAGCAGCACTTCACGGTAGCGATAGCGGTTGCGTACCTCGCTGACGATGGCCAGCAGCGGCACCTCGAAGAGGATCACGTGCAACCAGGGGCCGCGCAGACGGATGCTCAACTGGCCGTCTTCGATGCTGGTGTGCACGTAGCGCAGGTTGAAGCGGAACAGGCTTAGAAAGCGAATGAAGTCCGGTTTGATGAACGGGATGCGTTCGAGGAAGGCCAACTGGTCGACGCTCAGGCTCAGCTCACTGAGGCGTTCGATCTGATAGCGGATCTCGGCCAGGTAGGGCGTCAGATCCTCGCTGCTGCGGCAGCGGAATTCCCATTCCACCTCGGCATTGGGGTAGTTGTGCAGCACCGCCTGCATCATGGTCAGCTTGTAGAAATCGGTGTCCAGCAGATTCTGTACGGTGCGGTCGGCGAAGATGCTCTCGCTCATCGCAGGTTCTCCTTGGCGAGGGTGCCATCCAGCTGTTCCAGGCTGGCAGCCAGTGTGATGCCCTGTTCGCGCATGGCGAGGCAGGCGGTTTCAGCCGTTTCGCTGGCGATGGCTCGGCAGGCCGGCAGATACACGATCACTTCGAAGCCGGCGCGACGCAGTTGCAGGGCGGTGGTCTTGACGCAGTAGTCCAGGGCCAGGCCGCCCATCAGTACAAGGTCGACGCCATTTTGCCGAAGAAATTCGATCACGCCCGTGCTGCGCTTCTCGGCCAGGTCGTGATAGCAGGCGCCGTAAGGGTGCAGGTCCGGCTCAACACCTTTCCACACGAAGTAGTCGTAATCCAGCGGCGCTGGCAGGCCATCGAGCAATTCGAAGCCGGGTGTACCAGGTACGCAGTGGCTGACCCAGGTCAGGTCGGCATTGGCCAGCGGCAGGGGGCGCAGCATCTCATCGTGTGTGTCGACGACCCAGGCCGCCTGCGGGCTATGGGCATCCTTGCTGCCGATGCGCAGCTGGGCGCGTGCGGCCAGTTGGTTCAGCGCCGGGACGATGGCATCGCCCTCGGGTACGGGGAGCTCGCTGGGGCATAGCGGGGTGAAGCCTTTCTGGGCGTCGACGTCGAAGCTGGCGATCTTCATGGTGCGCCTCCTTCTCGTGGGTGAGTGACTACATATTTCATCTGATGAAATATGTAGTCAAGCGTTTTCACCAAATCCTGCGTGAAAAAATATGAGTTATTGGTCAAGATGAAATAAGTAGATGAAGGAGCAAGGGACGGGATGAGTGCAGTGGAAGTGCTGGCCGGGGTGGATATCGTTGCCCTGCGCCTGAGCGAGGAGGGGGTGTTGCAGGTGCTGCTGCTGCGTCGCCAGCGCGAACCCTACGCCGGGCAATGGGCGCTACCGGGCGTGCTGGTCAACGGTCGTTGCGCCGATGCCAGCCTGGACGCCGCCGCAGCCCGTGCGCTGGCGGACAAGGCACGCCTGCAACCGCAGTATCTGGAGCAGGTGGCGACGGTGGGTAATGGTCTGCGAGATCCACGTGGCTGGTCGCTGAGCACCTGCTATCTGGCGCTGCTGGCACCCGACGCCGAGCCGCAGGATGAAAGTTTGCGCTTCGTCGATCTGTCGCGCGTCACTGCAGGGCAGCAGGCGTTGCCATTCGACCATACGCAACTGGTGCGCCTGGCAGCCGAGCGGCTGCGCGGCAAGTCGGTGTACAGCTCGCTGCCGCTGTACCTGCTGGCGCCGCGATTTACCGTGACCGAAGCGCTGACGGCGTTCCAGGCTTGTCTGGGCGAGCCGGTGCAGCACACCACCTTGCGCGGGAGGCTGGAACGGATGAAGGCGCAGGGTTGGATCAGTGATACCGGCGAGAAGAATTATCCGAAGATGGGGCGGCCACAGAACCTGCTGGAGCATCGTCCGCAAGAGTCTGAGGCCTTTATCTTCGACCGCAGCCTGCTGGCTTAGCAGGCCGTTGAAGAACTACCTACGTTGCCTTGCTGCGTTAAAAACAGGCTCGCGTGCGAGCCCAGTCAAAATGCTCATTTACAGCTCGTAAAGTCGACCGCGACTCCGATCGTTTTTCGCCTGTTTTTGCGGGGCCGCCACAGGTATTGCTCTGGCTGCCTCGCCTAGGTTTTTCAACGGCCTGTTCGCAGGCGCTCCCTGAATCGCAGGCAAAAAAATAGGCGCCAGAGGCGCCAGGGGAGCATTTCAATCGATGCATGTCTCTGAGCCTGCTTCGTCCGGGAAGTTCCATTCGGTGATGGAAAAAAGCCATCTTTTTTCTTCAGGCAAAAGAAAAGGCGCCAGGGGCGCCTTAAAACGATGATCTATGGAGTAAGTCGATTATTCAGAGTGGGGCGCTGAGGGAAAGGTTCAGCGTCGCCCGACGAACGGTCATTACTTGGCCGGCATCAGCAACAGGCGTTGGTTGCCGTAGACCTTGTCCAGGTTCTGTGCCTTGAACGGGAAGCTCATGTAGCCGCCCTTGAGCCATGACTCGATGCCGTCGGCATAGTGTGGGCTGGCCGGGTTGCCGGACTGGCCCGAGCTGTTGACGCCGACCAAGGGTTCGTCCGCGGCGAAATCCACCACGATGCGCATGGCCGGGATCAAGAAGGTGTTGAAATCCTGGCCCCAGGCGTAGGCGGAGACGTTCAGCGTGCTGTGGTCGCCTCCGGCCGGATAGGGGCCGCGATCCAGGTAACCTTTCAGGGCGTTGATGCTGGTGCGCTGGCTGGCGCTCATGTAAGGCGCCATGCGCGTGGTGTCCGTTACCCACTCATAGGTGTGCAGCTTGCCCCATTGCCAGTTGCGACGCTCGGCGCCCAATCGATTTTCCAACAGCTCGATGCTGGCGGCCAGGCTGCGCGCGAGGATGGTCGGCTTGTCTTCCTGCTCTGGCGTGCGGATGTCGTTCCAGAACGGGCTGTCGGCACGCCCAAGCAGATGATCGGCCTGCGCCGAATAGGAGGTGTTGGCGGTTTGCACCAGTGCCTTCCAGGCTGGACTGTTGTCCGGGCCCAGCTCGTCGAGGAAGATCTGCCGTGCGCTTTCATGCAGGAAGGCGCCGTAGATGGCGGCATCGGCCGAACTGGCGGCAAGCTTGCCGTCGAACGCCAGCAGGCGCTTCAGCGCTTCATCGGCACGTGCGCGCTGGCCAGCCGGCAGGGCAGCGATGGCCTGGCGCAGCGAGTCGTGCATGGCAGGGTCATTGAACATGGCCTGCAGTTTGGCGACGAAGGGCGAGGTCTGGTCGTACTGCATGGCGATCATGCTGCGGCCATCGTGACGGCCATTGCCGGCCAGCTCGGCGATGCGTTCGGCGCGTTCCGGGTAGTACCAGGAGCTGGACAGCTGCATGCCGTAACCGGGCGGCACGCTGCGTTCGTTGGCGGTGCCCAGCCAGCCTTGCGGCGGGTCCTGATCGTAAGGGTGCAGCATCGGGTCGGCGAAGCCGTCCCAGGCGTAGCGCTCGTCCCAGCCAGGGGAGGGCAGCAGGCCACGACCTTCGCGGCGATTCGGATAGCGCCCGGTGACCTGCCAGCCGATGTGCTGGGCGTCGGCGAAGACGATGTTCAGCGGCATGGCGCGGATCTCCCGCGTCGCCTCGAAAGCCTGGTCCACCGATTGTGCTCGCGACAGGTCGAAGAAGGCGTCGAGGCTCTGGTCACGCTCGAACTGGGTGGTTTTCAGCGCCAGGCCGTAACCGCTCTGCAGCGCCAGGGGCTGCAGCATATGTTTGCGTTCGCCCAGTACCGAGTTGAGCAGCGGGCCGTTGCGGGTTTCATAGAGGGTTTCGCGAATCGGGCGCTGGCCCTTGATGAAGAAGGTTTCCTGGCGCTCCATCACCGGTAGCCACTTGCCGTCGGCCTGGTACATCAGGCGGCTGCCTTCGCGTTTTATGCGCTCCAGGTAGATGTCCTGATTGTCGCCCATGACCATGGTCATGCCCCAGGCCAGCTTGCCGTTGTAGCCGGCCACCACCGCCGGTACGCCGGCCAGGGAGACGCCAGCGGCCTGATACTTGGGCGAGCGGATCTGCACGAAGCTCCACAGCGAGGGCATGCTCAGTGGCAGGTGCGTGTCATTGGCCAGCAGGCTCTTGCCGCCACGGCTGCGTTGCGGGGCGATGGCCCAGTTGTTCGAGGCGGCGACGCCGAGCATGTGTTGTTCGGCGATTTGCGCGGTTGTGCGGGAAATCGCCTGCAGGCCCGGCAACTGCCCCTTGAGGTCGAGGCCGGCGAGTTTTTCCGCCTCGGCGAAGGGCAGCGGTTCGTCCGGGTAGATCGGCAGCAGCCAGGGCAGCTTGTCGGCACCCACCTGCTGGGCCATGGTCAGCGCGGCGATCTCCTCCTGCAGGTTCACCGCCAGGCCGAAGTTGAGCAGACAGAACAACAGCACCGAGTCCTCGGGCTTCCAGTACTCGGGACGGTAGCCGGACTCGGCCAGATCCATCGGCATACGATCGCGGTAGCGGAACATATAGGCGTTGACGCCACGCGAATAGACCTCGAAGAAGCGCTTCAGGCGTGGCGAGGCGTCGGCGTAGAGAATTTCTGCATTCTTTTTCAGGTTGACCGCGCGCATGAAGCGGTCCATTTCCAGCACGCCGGGCCCCGCCATCTCGGCCAGGCGGCCTTGAGCCAGCAGGCGCATGCCGACCATCTGGCTGAGACGGTCACCGGCATGCACGTAGCCCAGGGTAAACAGCGCGTCGTGAAAATTGCTCGATTCGATCAGCGGCATGCCGAGTGCGTTACGCCGCACCGACGCACTCTCGGCCACGCCCTGGATGCGCTCAACGCCACGGGTAGGCGGCACGCTGTCGGCATAACGGCTGTTGAGCAGGGACTGGCAGCCGGCGAGGCTAATCAGTGAGGCGGCAAGAGTCAGGCGGGCCAGCGCGCGCATGGCGAAGTTCCTTGGTGTGCGGACGGTCGAGGCCGGTCGCGCAATGACCGGCCACAAAGGCGCCAAGGTAATAAGGCTGTCGCAGCCTGGCAAGAGGGGCTCAGGCGTTTGCTCGAGACCCTTTCAGTCCTTCGTCCAGTAACCAGCGTGCAGCGATGCGGGCAGCGGCCTTGTGCTGCAGTTCCAGCTCGTTGAAGCGTTTTTCGAAGCGCCGCCGTTCAGCCTTGTCCAGCGCTTTCCAGCCCGCATGCGTGGGCACCTCGGCGGTGGCTTCGAAGAGCAGATGGAACACCTGGCAGCGGCTGTCATTGCTCAGGGCGCTGTCATAGTTGTCAAGCAGCACCTTGATGCGGATGGCGCCTTCGATCAGTGGCAACTGCTCGTCGAGAAGACTGCTGGCGAGGATGTTCAGATCACCGCCGATGCGTTGCTGGCGTTCTTGCTGCGCTTCGTCACGGGCGCGCTGGTTCGCCCAGACGCGGAGCCACAGATGCCAGGCATAAGCGGCCAGCGCTGCGATCAGCAGCAGGCCGCTCAGCAGCAGGGTGAGGTTCAAGGCACTCATGCGCGGTTCAGGCGCCGTGGCACTTCTTGTACTTCTTCTCGCTGCCGCATGGGCAAGGATCGTTACGGCCGACATCCTTCAGCGCGTTGCGCACCGGCTCCTGATGGCCATGGTTGCAGTGCGGGCCGTGCACATGGCCGTGATCGTGATGATCGTGGTCATGGTTGCAGTCAGGGCCGTGGACGTGGGGTTGGTTGCTCATGGTGTTACTCGTGCAGGTTATTCGGGGATGAAATCGCCGGGAATTATCTCGCCATTACGCGACATGTGCACGCTTCGGCCGAACAACATGCCGGTTTTTACCTCACCCTTGAGGCTATAGCGAATCGGTACGTCCGGTTTTTCCAGTGCCTTGACGATCTGCCGCACATGGCGCCAGAGGTTGGTGCGCACCGGTACTTCGAAGGTGTGGTGGCCGTGGGCGGGCACGGTGAACCACTCGTTGGAGTAGCCCTCGGCCAACTGGATACCATTGAGATGGACGTTGTAGTCCAGCCCGCGCACCGGCAGGCTGACGCCGTTGGGATTGTCGATTCGAAAACGCAGGCGGAACTCCTGTTCGAGCAGCCTGGCCTTGACCACATCAACTTTGATGAGTTGGACGTCCGGGTCCTTGAAACCACCTGTCATCCAGGTGGAGCATCCTGGCAGGCCTGAAAGCAGGCCAAAAAACATCAATAGGCTGATAATTCTTATCATTTGCGCCTGAGAAAACATTTCATACCCCCATTGCGTCCCAGTGTAACAAGCAAGCGCTTGGCTGCAACGGGGAAGCACTCATTATTTTCAACGAGATATTGTGGAGGTTTCGGGTTGTTGGTAATCGGGAGAGCATGAATGAGACGCCTGAAGTGTCAGGGCAAAGGAACCTGCGCCATACTGAGCGGCGAATAGGACAGGAGTGTGACCATGAGTCGCTACGAGATCGCCTTCTCCGGGCAACTGGTGCCGGGCGCCCAGCCGGAGTTGGTCAAGGCCAACATGGCCAAGCTGTTCCAGGCCGATGCTCAGCGCATCGCTCAGTTGTTCTCCGGGCGCCGCATCGTGATCAAGAACAATCTCGACGCCGCCGGGGCGGAGAAGTACCGCGTGACTCTGGAACGTGCCGGTGCGCGGGTCGAGGTCGTCGACATGGATGCGTTGATCGAGGAAGTCGAGCTGGCCCCGCCACCGCCCGTAGAGCCGGCAACTTCTCCGGCAGCCGCACTGCCCGCGGCCAGGCCGGGGCGCCTGCAGGTCGCACCACGAGATGAGTACATGGCCGCGTTCAGTGATGTGGATGCTCCGGATTTCGATATCGCACCGGTAGGCAGCGATCTGCAGGACGCCAGGCCCGACGCCGCCGCGCCACAGGTCGACCTGTCGCAGTTCAGTCTGGCGCCCGTTGGTAGCGATATGGGGCAAGCCAAACCTGCGACTCCAGCGGCTGCACCGGACACCTCGCATCTGAAGCTGCAGGATTGAGAATTCACTAGCCTGACTGAAACGCCGTGAGCTGCACACGCAGCCACGGCGTTTTTGCGTTCAGGCCACTAACCCGCCTTGCATTTGGCAGCGGCCTCCTCGGGTTTGAGGTTGCGCACGCTGGTGAAGAACAGTTCGCAGGTTTGCAGTTTCTCCGTCACCTGCCATTTCTCGGTGCAGGTGTTCAGCGTCTGCTGCGGATCAGCTGTCGGTTGCTGGCCCATACCGGCTTGCCAGCAGGCGGCGCTCAGGTCCTGCCCCATGACCTTGATCCCTGCTGCGTTGGCGGCGGCCTCGCTGCCCTTGTTGTTGGCCGGGTCGGCCGCATACCAGATGTAGCTGGGATGGTTGGCGCCGAGCACTGAGACCTGCTGCCCAGGTGCTGCATCGATCTGGCCGAGGCCCAGCACCGGCAGATTCACCCCGTATTGCTGCGTGATCCAACTGCGCACCGGCGCACCAAAGGCGACCATCGGCAGGCTGGTATCGCCAGAGCCGACGCTGAGCTCGCTGACCATGCGCCGCTGATAGCTGGTGAAATAGCCATAAACGCCTTCCAGGGCACTGCCGGCACTGGCTGGGGCGGCGATGGGAGCGATGTCGATGATGGTCTGGTAAGCGGGGGTGTGTTCCGGCTGTACGCCATTGAAACTGAGCAGCGAGGCCCAGCGATCCGTGGTGCTCGAACGCAGATAATCCTGAGCCTGAGTCAGTGAGTAGTCCGGTGGGAAGTGCAGCAGCTCGACGCTCTTGCGGTTCTCCAGGGCCATGCCCAGAGGCAGGAAGAAGTACCAGTTGTACTGCCATTTACCGTCACTATTGAGCTGGCTGGCGCCCTGATAGGCCAGATCACCGGCATCGAGCAATTGCAGCAGGGACTTGCCGTAATCCGTTGGCGTGCCATCGAAATTGGCGTGAATATGTTCCCCATTGCGTGTTACGCGCACGTTGGCCTGGGGGTAACCATCGCGCGTCAGGCTCTGTTGCAGGTAGTGTTCGACCGTCTGTTCCAGCGTCCAGTCGCGGTAGCAGATCACACTGCAATTGTTCGGGTAGGCGAACAGGCGGCTGACGCGCTGGCTGTCACCCAGATCCAGCGTTTCCCCTTGCAGCCCGCCGGGCTGGTTGGCGCAGCCTGCTAGCAGGCCGGCCAGGATAAGAGCGATACCACTTTTCTTGTGCATGGCTTTCTCCTTGTTGAATGTCCTCGCAGGACGTATCAACTCAAGCAGAAAGCAGGATTAACGCCAATCAGGCATTCAGGTAGGGCGCACAGCATTTCTTGAACTTCTGCCCGCCCTGGCAGGGGCAAGGATCATTGCGTCCGGCCTTCAGTGGCACCGTCGGGTCGAGGAAGAACCAGCGTCCGTCCACCTGAACGAAAGCGGAGCATTCGCGGTGACGATGTTCGCCGTTGTCATCGTGCCAGCGTGCGACGAAGCTGACCTGGGCGTGTTCTGGCTTGCCGCCGAACACCTCGCTGCCTTCGACTTCCAGGCCGAGCCAGGTGCTTTGGGCGCTCCAGGCAGCCATCGCGTCGCGGTCGAGCGCCTGCTGCTGGACGGGCAGGGTGGTGGCCACCAGATAGTCCACCAGGCCCAGTACATAGGCGCTGTAGCGCGAGCGCATCAGCAGCTCCGCGCTGGGCGCGTGGGTGCCCGCATGATAGTGACCACAACACTGGCTCAGCGAATTACCGCTGCCACAAGGGCAATTGGGATCGAGTGGGTTCATTGCTCTACCACCAGTATTTGCCGAAGTTTTGTGGATTAGCCCAGAACTTCGCGTTCAACCAGTCGGGAACTTGCTTGTAATCGAGTAGATCATAGGTGAACAGATGCAGGGTCTGTCCCTCGCGCTGGAACTGTTCACTGGCTTGCATGGCCAGGGCGAAAAAGTCGGTTTCCTGCCAATCACCTGCCTTGAGGTCGAGCAACACGGCGACCCGGCTGGCGTTGAGGTTGCGAATGCCACCCAGTAGTTGCAGTCCATCGCGTTTGGGTAAGTGCTCCAGACAGTCGACCAGAATTGCCAGGTCGAAGCGCTGTGCGGCCAGTTCCGGCGCCAAGGGAGCAGCAGGTGCGGTGGTGACCTGACACTGCGGGTGGGCGCTGTGAAAGGCGCTGACTGCGGGCAGTTCGCTTGCGCCGAGTAACAGCAGTTTCTCGGGGGTATAGCGGGCAAGCAGTGCCGCAATGGCTTGCTGTGGAGTACGGGTACTAAGGCTGGCGGTCATCGAACTTCCTCGAAAAGTCTGCAAAGACTAACGTGGTGTCGGTATCAGGCCTAGAGTGAGAGAAAATTATCCGCAGAAGCTGCTATAGCTGGCGGATTGTACAACTCCTGTCTTTACTACTATCGAGTCGGTTATGGGCCGATGAACATTGGAGACCTAAAGTATGAGTATCACAAGGAACGCAGTACCCCTGATTCTGGCTAGTACCTTGCTGACCGGTTGCGCCGGCCTGCAGAAAACCGACTGGCCCACCTGCGCAGCTGTAGGCGGTGTTGGTGGTGCGGCGTTAGGGGCAATCGAAAGCTCTACCTGGGCTGGTGGTGGTGCGCTGGTGGGTGCCGGTATGGCTGCCGCCTACTGCTGGGTACATGGTGCCGAAGCGCAGCAGGTTGCCGTCGTCGAAGAAGTCGTTGTCGAGGAGGTTGCCGTTGCCGAGCCGGCCGAAGCCGTCCGTGTCGAGCTGGACGTCAAGTTTGACTTCGACAAGGCCCAGGTCAAGCAGGAAAGCTATGGCGACATCAAAGCCCTGGCCGACTTCATGAAACAGTACCCACAGACCAGCACCGTGGTTGAAGGTCACACCGACTCGGTGGGCAGCGATGCTTACAACCAGGGCCTGTCCGAGCGCCGTGCCAGTGCCGTGCGTGACGTTCTGGTCAACCAGTACGGTGTCGAGTCCGGCCGTGTGCAGGCAGTGGGTTATGGCGAGAGCCGCCCGGTTGCCGACAACGCCACTGCTGATGGTCGCGCCATCAACCGTCGCGTGGAAGCCGAGGTCGAAGCTCAGCCGTAAGGCGCTTCGTGTAAGCCAAGTCAGGCGTCACCCGCGAAGGCCCGACCGATTTCCATCGGTCGGGCCTTTTCTTGTCTGAAATCCTGTCGCCGTCTTTACTCCTGTGATACCGGCAACATGCCGGTATCACAGGAGACACCGCCATGAGAATCAAGCTTTCGAGGGTTTTACCCTTTCTCTTGGTCAGCAGTGTTCTCTCGGGTTGTGCCACGACTTCCAGTACGGGAGACGCGCCGCTCAACCAGGGGAACTGGCCCCTGTGCAGTGCGATTGGAGCCCTGGCCGGTGGCGGCCTCGGCGCAATCGAAAGTTCCACCTGGGCAGCAGGCGGCGCGGTAGCCGGTGCTCTGCTGGGCACCATCATCTGCTATGCGCAGGACGGCGACGAAGATGGCGACGGTGTGTTCGACCGCCGTGATCGCTGCCCCGGCACGCCAGCCGGTACTGCGGTAGGCCATAACGGCTGCCCTTTGCCGCAATACCCCGCCAGTGTTGCGACCGAGCCGGCGATGGAGCAGCAGGCGCAGGATGAGATCATCGTTCTCAGCGACCTGGGAAATGTGCTGTTCGCGTTCGATTCAGCCGAACTGACGGCTGAGGCGCGGCGCCTGCTTGCCGATGTCAGTACCCGTCTGACCGGTGCCAGTCTGGTCGCAGTCAAGGTCGTCGGGCATACCGATAGCGTTGGTTCTGATGCCTACAACCAGGGGTTGTCCGAACGCCGCGCACGCAGTGTTGCCGACTTTCTCATCGCCCAGGGTGTGCCTGCCGGCAAGCTCAGTACAGAAGGCCGTGGTGAGAGCCAACCGGTGGCGGACAACGGCAGTGATGCCGGCCGCGCACAGAACCGCCGCGTAGAGTTGTACGTTTCCCGTTGAAGCGCAGGGGCGCCCCACAGGTCATCATAGGCCTGGGGGGTGTCGCTTTTGCGGCTGGTGATAGCTGAGGTCAAGGAAAATATTCCCTCGCTCTGGTGGTCCGGGCCGCGACCGGTTAACGTGCTGCGCTATTAGAAAAACCAGAGCAAGAGGGCGGGGATGAAAGCATTGTTGATGATGGGCAAGGCGCTGGCCTTGGCTTTCTGGCTGGTATTTGCGGCGGCGCTGGCCAAGCGTTTTGGCGCGCCGTTCGAACAGCTCGTCTATCTGCTCGCGGGCTTTCTTGCGCTGCTGCATGGGGTACAGCTGTGGCTGTTCTCGGGGCTCCTGTCCGGTCGCGCTAGCCCCTGGCTGGATCGTGTACAGGTCCTGCTGTTCGGCATTTTTCACCTCTATCCGCTGAAGGCCGAGCAAGGGGCCGAAAGCGCTGCTGCAGCTGCGCTCGAGGAGGCGGCTCATGCGTAGTCTCGCCCTGTTGCTCTGTCTGTTCGCAGGTCCGTCGTTGGCCGCTATGCAGGTCACGGTGCCGTCCAATACGCTGATGCGTTTGCCGGTCGCCAGTAGCAGCCTGCAGCTCGAACGGCTGGAAGTGGCGGATCAGGCGACCCTGATGATTCCGGCAACGGTGACCGAGTTGCATATCGGTGAGCTGCTGATGGGCCGCGACGCGCGCATTGGCGTTGCGCCCAGCGATCAGCCACTGCGACTGGTGGTAGAGGACGCCGATATCGGCCCGGGCGCCTGGATCAGCGCCAAAGGTGCCGCTGGCACTTACACCCGGCCAGCCACGCCTGGGCGGGAGATCAAGCTCAAGCTGCACAAGCTGACATTCGAATCCTTGACCCTCGATGTGCGCGGTGGTCAGGGCAGACCGGGTTATGCCGGGCTCGATGGTGCGCATGGGCAGCCGGGTGGTTGCACCTGGGGTCAGGCCAGTGCTGGCCACGATGGTCAGGACGGCACCGATGGGCATGAAGGTGCTGCAGGCGGCAGCGTGGTGCTGGAGGTACCTCACCACGTCGAGGTCGAGCGCATGCAGGTGTTGCTCGATGGCGGCGCGGGTGGTGCAGCTGGTTCGGCGGGGCGCCCCGGCCGTGGGGGCGCTGCCAAGGGCTGCCTGCTCTACGGTGTAGATGGTGCGGCCGATGGCAAACCTGGCCAGCCTGGGCGCGAAGGTGCGGCGGGCCGCAGTGGTGCCGTGCAGGTGTTTCGGTTCTGAATAATTGCTGCTGCCTTGGTTCGTAAGGCAGCAGCGCCAGTCAGAACATCGGACGCATGGCCGCCAGCGTCATCAGTGCCAGGCCGATCAGCAGGTTGCTGCCGACCACTTTGCGAATCCGCCCCAGCGCCTCGCCGCCTGCAGGCCAGTTCTCGCTCTCCACGGCGCGCCGCAGCTGCGGCAGCTGCAGCGCCTGAATGCGCAGGAACAGGGCGAGCATCACCAGATACAGACCCATCATGACGTGCACGTAGCGCGGCGCGGCGTCGAAACCGCTGTAGCTCATGTGCAGCATGCCGACTCCAGTCAAGGGCAGGACTGCTACCGCTATCCAGACCCAGACGAAGAAGCGTTTGAACACACTCAGCCACAGGCGCAGGCGTGCTGGCGGCTCCAGTATGTCCACCGCCGCCGGGCGCAGGATCATCCAGGCGAAGAACATCCCGCCGACCCATACGACGGCGGCCAGCAGGTGTAGCGCATAGAGTGGTGCGTAAGGTGTCATGCGGTATCTCCAGAGGGGCCGTTTGGCAGGTCGGTTCATTCGATTGGCACGCGAGTCAGCGCCAGATCGATTGCCGCGCTATGATAGCGACCGCTCCGCGAATACTGAAAATTTATCCAGCCTTTTTCGTTTCAGAATCCATGCTCAGTACCGAACTCAAGTCCCAGATCCAGGGCGCCTATTCGCGCTTTCTCGAGGCCAAGTCGCTCAAGCCGCGCTATGGCCAGCGCTTGATGATCGCCGAGATCGCCAAGGTGCTCGGCACCATCAAGACCGATGACGAGGGCAAGCGTCTGGGTGATCCTGCCGTGGTGGCGGTCGAGGCGGGCACCGGTACCGGCAAGACGGTGGCCTACAGCCTGGCCACCATCCCCACCGCCAAGGCCGCTGGCAAGCGCCTGGTGATCGCCACCGCCACCGTGGCCCTGCAGGAACAGATCGTGCACAAGGATCTGCCTGATCTGTTGCGCAACAGCGGCCTGAACTTCAGCTTCGCCCTGGCCAAGGGGCGTGGCCGCTACCTGTGCCTGTCCAAGCTCGACCACCTGCTGCAGGACGGCGCCGCGCAGAGCGCTACCGCGCAGTTGTTCGAGGAAGAAGGCTTTCGCATCGACGTCGACGAGCAGGGTCAGAAGCTGTTCACCGCGATGATCGAGAAGCTCGCCGGCAACAAATGGGATGGCGACCGCGACAGCTGGCCGGAGGAGCTGGAGGACGTTCGCTGGGCGCAACTGACCACCGACCACAGCCAGTGCACCAACCGTCATTGCCCGAATTTCCAGCAGTGCGCTTTCTATAAGGCGCGCGAGGGCATGGGCAAGGTCGACGTGATCGTCACCAACCACGACATGGTGCTGGCCGATCTGGCGCTTGGCGGCGGCGCGGTACTGCCCGACCCGCGCGAAACCATCTATGTGTTCGATGAGGGCCACCACCTGCCGGACAAGGCCATCGGCCACTTCGCCCACTTTACTCGCCTGCGCTCGACTGCCGACTGGCTTACGCAGATCGACAAGAATCTGACCAAGCTGCTGGCGCAGAACCCGTTGCCGGGCGATCTCGGCCGTCTGATTGAACAGGTGCCGGAGCTGGCCCGCGAGCTGAAGACTCAGCAGCAGTTCATGTTCGCTGCCTGCGAGCAGATCGCCGACTTCAAGGCCGGCGAGGACATGGAAGGACGCGAGCGCCCGCGTCATCGCTTCGTCGGCGGCGTGGTGCCGGAGCATCTGACCGAGTTGGGGCTGGAACTGAAGAAGGGCTTCTCCAAGCTCAATGACCTGTTCACCGGCGTTACCGAGCTGCTCAAGGAGGCCATGGACGGCGAGGGCGCCGTGGGCATCGCCAGCCACCAGGCCGAGGAGTGGTATCCGCTGTTCGGCAGCCTGATGGCGCGCGCCAAGGGCAACTGGGAATTGTGGCTGGCCTTCACCGCTGAAGACCCCGAGGAAAGCCCACCCATGGCGCGCTGGCTGACCCTGGCCGAGAGCGGTGCGCTGTTCGATATCGAGGTCAACGCCAGCCCGATCCTCGCCGCCGAGACCTTGCGCCGCAACCTGTGGAACGTTGCCCATGGCTGCTTGGTGACGTCTGCGACCCTGACCGCGCTGGGCACCTTCGACCGCTATCGCATGCGTGCCGGCCTGCCCAAGGCGGCGGTCGCGGCGATAGTGCCAAGCCCCTTCCATCATGCCGATGCCGGCCTGCTGCGTGTGCCCGATCTCAAGGCCGACCCGCGTGAGGCTGCTGCGCATACGGCGGCTATCACCCGCGAGCTGCCGGGCCTGGTGGCAGGCAGTCGCGGGACGCTGGTGTTGTTCTCCTCGCGCAAGCAGATGCAGGACGTGTTCGACGGCCTGGATCGCGACTGGCGCAAACGCGTGTTCATTCAGGGCAACCTGTCCAAGCAGGAGACCCTGAACAAGCACAAGGCGCGTGTCGATTCAGGCGAGGAAAGCGTGCTGTTCGGCCTGGCCAGTTTCGCCGAGGGCGTCGACCTTCCTGGCGCCTACTGCGAGCATGTGGTGATCGCCAAGATTCCCTTCGCCGTGCCGGATGACCCGGTTGAGGCGGCGCTGGCCGAGTGGATCGAGGCGCGTGGCGGCAATCCCTTCATGGAAATCGCCGTGCCGGACGCCTCGCTGCGTCTGGTGCAGGCCTGCGGTCGCCTGCTGCGTACCGAGGCTGATCGCGGCACTATCACCCTGCTGGATCGGCGTGTGGTTACCCAGCGCTACGGCAAGGCCATTCTCAATGCCTTGCCGCCGTTTCGTCGGCAGATCGACTGAGAGGGTGTCTACAAAATGGCTGCACTTGGCAATACTGCGTTGAAAACGATCTCGAAATGCTCATTTACAGCACGTAAACTCCGCTTTCTCGATCGTTTTCGCCTTGTCTTGCCTTCGTTCGCCTATCTTGTAAACACCCTCTGACAAGCTGTTGAAAAACTACCTCGGCTGCTCCACCTGCAGTCGTCGCCTAGGTTTTTCAACGGCCTGCTGACGTTATTAACCACCCCTGTTGCGCTGCTCCAGCTCATCACCCAGCCGCCCCAGCGTCGGTCGAATGCCGGCGCGGTGCGCGGCGCGGGCAATGGCGTGAGCGGCCAGCGGTGCGCTGGCCAGCAGAATCAGCAGGCCGATAAAGGCCTCCAGGGCCAGCTCGCCACTGCTGGCCAGAGCCACTGCGCCAAGTAACAGGACGGCGCCGAGCACGCCGGCCTTGCTAGCGGCGTGCATGCGGCTGTAGCTGTCGGGCAGGCGCAGCACGCCAATCGCACCGAGCAGAGAGATCACCGCGCCGCTCAGCACCAGCAGCGAGGCTAGCCAGGCTTGTACTTCGTTCATGGGCGTTCCTCGCTTTTTTCCGGCATCTGGCTGTGGGCATCGTCGAACAGGAAGGCAAAGGCTGCCGTACCGAGAAACGACACCAGTGCCAGCAGCACCGCGACGTCGATGAACAGCGCCTCGCCGCGCATCAGACACAGCAGTGCCATGGCGGCGACCGCCAGCAGGGTGAGGGCGTCGATGGCCACCGCACGATCCGGGCGGCTCGGGCCGCGCAGCAGGCGATAGAGGCTGATCAAACCGCTCAGTACGAGCATGGCTGCAGCCAAGGGCAATACCCAGGCGGCGCCGGCCAGGTGCAGGGTCATGGCGTTACTCCTTCGGCTTTGCCGGCATCGAGCCAGGCCAACAGGCGGCGCTCCAGCTCGATGAGGGTTTCGGTCACGTCCTCACGGCGACGTGCATCGAGTGCGTGGATATAGAGCAGGCCTTGCTCCTCGTCATAATCCAGGGCCAGGGTGCCGGGGGTCAGGGTCAGCAGGGTACCGAGCAGGGTGACCTTGTCCACTTCGCGGCGGCTCACCGGGTAGGCAAGCACTGCTGGTTCCACGTCGACCCGGCGCGCCAGCACCAGAATGGCGACGTGGTAGGTCGCGAGAAATACCTGGGCGATGAACCACAGGCAGAAACTGACGCCATGTTCCAGGCTGCGTGCATAACGACCAAGGCGCTGGACGGCCAGCCCCAGCAGGCGAGCGATCAGGTACAACAGGGCGAAGGCCAGCAGGCCACCGCCCAGATGGCCGGCGCCGAGGCTCCATGACAGGCCAGCGCTGGCCAGCAAATGGATGGCAAACAGCATCAGATACCTCCTGCGCCGGTGAAGGGTTGCAGATAGGCTTGCGGGTCGGCGAGCTGCGAGGCGGCCGCCACGGCATAGTCGATCAGCGGGCCGGCGCCCAGGCCGATCAACACGGTCAGCAGCGCCAGGGCACTCATGCCCAGCCAGGCCGCGCGTATGCCGGTAACCGTTTGCAGCGCCTCTTCACCTCCTGGATGGGGCTTGAGAAAGGCTTCGTTCCAGATCTTGTTCATCGACAGCAGGGTGAACACGCCGGTCAGCAGGGCGATGCCCGCCGCCCACCAGGCAGCGGCATCCAGGCTTGCCTTGACCAGCAGGAACTTGGCCCAGAAACCGGACAGCGGCGGAATGCCCGCGAGCGACAGCGCCGGAATGGCGAACAGCAGTGCCAGCCAGGGCATGCGCTTATATAGCCCGCCCATGTCGGCCAGCCGCTCGGAGCCACAGATGCGCGCCGCCAGGCCGCCGATGAAGAACAGGTTGGCTTTCACCACGATATGGTGGATCAGGTAGAACACTGCGCCGGCCAGCGCCAGCGGGGTGGCCAGGGCGAGGCCGAGGATCATGTAGCCAACCTGGCTGACGATGTGGAACGACAGGATACGGCGCACCTCGGTCTGCGCCGCCGCACCCAGTACGCCCACCAGCATGGTGGCGCAGGCGACCCACAGCAGCAGTTGATGCGGCAGGCCATGCTCCGGCCAGAGCAGGGTCACCAGGCGAATCAGCGCGTACACGCCGACCTTGGTCAGGAGTCCTGCGAACATCGCCGAAACCGCCGTCAGGGCGACGTGATAGGTGGCCGGCAGCCAGCCGAATACCGGGAACAGCGCGGCCTTGATGGCGAACGACAGCAACATCAGCAGCAGCGCCGGCGTTACGCCAGGCGGTGCCTCACCGCTGCGCATGATCACCGCCAGTTCGCCCATGTTCAGTGTGCCGCTGGCGCCGTAGACCAGGCCGGCAGAGAGCAGGAAGATCAGCGTGGCGAACAGGTTCAGGGCCACGTAGGTCATGCTGCCGGCCAGCCGGCGGCTGCCACCGCCAAGCGCCATCAGAGCGAAGGAGGCGATCAGCAGCACTTCGAACCAGACGTACAGGTTGAAGATGTCGGCGGTGATGAAGGCGCCGCAGATACCGGTCAGCAGCCCCTGAATGAACAGGTGAAAGTCGCGACCGATCTTGCTGTCATTGTCCTTGGCCACGCCATAGAGCAGGGTGACTAGCGCCACCAGGGCGCTGATGGCGATCATCACCGCCGACAATCGGTCGATCACCAGGCTGATGCCGAACGGCGCCTCCCAATTGCCCACCTGACCGCTGAGCACCACGCCTTGCGCGGCCTGCCAGACCAGCACCAGGCCGACGGCCAGCAGCAGGGCGGCGCCGCTTAGGCTGAGCACACGCACGGCCAGCAGGTGGCGGCGCAGGATGATCGCCAGCAGCAGGCTGCACAGGGGGATGAGAATCGGTGCAACGAGTAACGCGTGATTCATCGGCGAGCCTCCGCGCCATGGGCGTCGTGTTCGTGCTCGCTGTCGTGCCAGTCCGGTGCCGGTTGCTCGGTGATCGAGCTGACCGAGTCGGTGGTCTTGTCGCCATGCAGTTCGCGGGTGCGCTTGAGCAGCGCCAGGGCGAAGATGAACAGGCTGAAACCGATGACGATGGCGGTCAGCACCAGCGCCTGCGGCAACGGGTTGGCGGTGCTGACTGCGTTGCCAGCCTCGACAAAGGCCGGGCGTTCGCCGAAGAAGCGCCCGGCGGTCAGCACCCCCAGGTTGATTGCATTACCCAGGACCACCACGCCCAATACGACGCGCTTGAGGTTGCGATCCAGGAGCATCCACAGGCCCAGACCCGCCAGGCCTCCGGTAGTGATTGCGGCTAGCCATTCCATTACTGGCGAACTCCCGTGAGCTTGTCGATCATGTGCAGGGCGGAGCCGAACACGGTGAGGAAAACGCCGATATCGAAGAGCAAGGGCGTACCCAGCGGCAGCCCGCCGGGGAAGGTCCAGAGACCGGTAAGAAAGGCGCTGCCCGCGATCAGGCCGAGAATGCCGGCGCCCGCCGCACAACCCAGGCCGATACCGATCAACTGCGCAGGCGCTACGGGCAGCACTCGGCGAATCTGCCCGTGGCCGTAGGTCAGCACCAGCAGGATCAGGCCGCAGGCCGCCACCAAACCGCCGATGAAACCACCGCCGGGCAGGTTGTGGCCGCGCCACAGCACCAGCAGCGAGGCGGCCATCATCAGCCAGGCCAGCGGTCGCAGACCTTGGCGCAGCAGGGGCGAGGTGAAGGCGTCTTCACCGCTATGCTCGTTACCGAAGCGCCGGCCGGTGCCCAGCAGGCTGGCTGCAGCCAGGGCGGAGAGGGCGACCACGAGGATCTCGCCGAGGGTATCGAAGGCGCGGAAGTCCACCAGGATCACATTGACCACGTTGTGCCCGTGGCCACCCGGCAAGCTGTTGGCCTGATACCACTGCGCAATTTCACCCGGCAGTGGCAGGCTCACCGCCAGCAGCAGGGTGCCGGTCACGCTGAGGCCGAAGAGGATCGCCACGCTGGCATGCAGGCGTCGCTTCCACGGCGCGCGTGCGCCGCTGGTAGGAACCGTGGGCATCTTGCGAAACACCAGGGCGAGGAAGATCAGACTGAGGGTTTCCACCATCAGCTGAGTCATCGCCACGTCCGGTGCATTGACTGAGACGAACACCAGCGCCAGGCCCAGGCCGCAGGCGCCCAGTGCTGCCAGCAAGGTCAGGCGGCCAGGCAGGAACGCCGCAGCCACACCGCCGGCCAGTGCCAACAGGCAGCCGGCCAGGCCCAGCGGCGAGATGGGGCTGTAGCTGCCCTGCAGCAGTTGCGGCAGCGCCGGCAACAAGCCGACCGCCAAGAGGCCACCGACCGCCAGGGCCAGCAGCACCAGATGCTGACGCAAGGAGCCGTGCTGGAAACGGGCGGCAAGCAGACCGGCGAAGTGGAATACGCGTTTGAGCAAACGATCCCAGAGCAGGTCGCCACTGACGTTCCAGGCCGCGTTGGCACGATCAAGCGCCTGCCGTACCCGGTCGCGCATCACGTAGAACAGCACGCCCAGCGATACGGTCAGCAAGCTGGCTACAAGCGCTGGGGTGATGCCGCCCCACAGATACAGATGCACATCCACCGGGCCGCGCGCCACGGCTTGCACCGCGTTGTTCACCAGCCAGGTCTCCGGCCAGGCATTCCAGGCGCCGAGGAGGAAACCGCCGATGGCCAGCAGCATCGGCCCCAGCCACATCGGCAAGCCGACTTCGTGCGGCGTGCGCGGATAGTCGCCACGCTTGCCGAGGAAGGTCTGTAGGAATACCAGGCCGGCAGCGGCGAACAGCAGGGCGTTGGTAAGGATCATCACCAGCGTTACCGCCCAGCCGATATGACCCATCTCGATCAGGCCGGTGTACTTGAACTCCTTGGCGATAAAGCCGAAAAACGGCGGCAGGCCGGCATTGGAGAATGCCGCCAGGGCTACTGCCGCACCAGTCAACGGCATGAAGCGGATCAAACCGCCCAGGCGTGCCAGCTCGCGGGTGCCTGTGGCGTGGTCGATGGCGCCGACTGCCATGAACAGCGCACCTTTATAGAGAGAATGCGCCACCAGATAGAGCACGAACGCCTGCAGGCCATAGCTGGTGTTGGTGCCGATCAGCATGGTCAGCTGGCCCAGCACGGTCACCGTGGTGTACGCCAGCAGGCGCTTGAGGTCGGTCTGGCGGAAGGCGAGGAAGGCGCCGAGCACCGCAGTGGCTGCGCCGAAGGTAATCAGCAGGGTGCCCCAGCCGACGGAGCCGCCAAGCACCGGGTTGAGACGGGCCAGCAGGTAGATACCGGCCTTGACCATGGTCGCCGAATGCAGATAGGCCGACACCGGAGTCGGTGCGTTCATCGCATTGGGCAGCCACAGATGGAAGGGCACCTGCGCCGATTTGGTGAAGCAGCCCAGCAGTACCAGGGCAATGATCGCCGGCAGCAGCACATGGCCTTCGATCTGCTCGGCGCTGAGATCGGAGAACTGCCAGTTGCCCGTCGCGCCACCGAGCAGGATCAGTCCCGCCAGCAGCGCCAGGCCACCGCCGCCGGTGATCAGCAGCGCCTGCAGCGCCGCACGGCGCGATACCGCTTTGTCGTGTTGAAAACTGATCAGCAGGAAGGAGGCGATACTGGTCAGCTCCCAGAACACGAACATCGCTACCAGGTCGTCGGCCAGCACCAGGCCGAGCATCGCCAACATGAACACCAGCAAGTAAGCGTGAAAGCGACCCAGGTGGGCGTGGCTGGACAGATAACTGCCGGCGTACAGCACGATCAGGCTGCCGATGCCGCTGATCAGCAGGGCAAAAACCAGCGAGAGACCGTCCAGGCGCAGGCTCAGGTTGATACCCAGTGCCGGAATCCAGCTCAGGCTTTGCATCACGGCGCCGCCGCCGGCGATCAGCGGAATCTGTTGAACGAACCAGACGAAGGCCGCCAGCGGCGCCAGCATCAGCAGCCAACCTGTGCGAGCACCCAACAGGCGCGTCAGGCCGGGTGCCATGATGGCAGCCAGGGCGATCAGGGACAGTAGGTAGAGCACTCGTTTCTCCTGTGCCGAGCGTCGAATCCAAGGCGGCCTGACGACTGCGTACGCACCGTAGCTGAGCCATTCAGGGCGTATTGGTCATATCAGGCCGCATTTGTTTCATCATAGGAAAAACCAATCGAAGATCGCTATTTTATGAAGTTTCAGAACATTGCATGATAGGCGGCTGCCATCATTGGCAGTATTGAGATAAGCAGTGAAACAGGAGAACAGCGTGCAGATTCAGGGCTATTTCGACTTGCGCTTCGAAGCGGTGAGGGACGTATTCGCCGCTCTGTTCGACGACGCGCAGGAACGGGGCGCGGCCCTGTGCGTGAAGGTCGGTGGGGAAACCGTGGTTGACCTGTGGGCCGGGGTCATGGACAAGGACGGCCAGCAGGCCTGGCACAGCGACACCATCGCCAATCTGTTCTCCTGCACCAAACCCTTTGCTGCTGTCGTGGCCCTGCAACTGGTGGGCGAGGGCAAGCTCGACCTGGATGCGCCGGTGGCGCGCTACTGGCCGGAGTTCGCTGCAGCCGGCAAACAGCGCATCAGCGTGCGTCATCTGCTCTGTCATCAGGCCGGCTTGCCGGCGTTGCGTCAGGCGTTGCCCGCCGAGGCGCTGTACGACTGGCAGACCATGACCGACGCCCTGGCAGCTGAAGAGCCCTGGTGGCCGCTGGGTGAGGGTCATGGCTATGCGCCCATTACCTATGGCTGGCTGATTGGCGAGCTGATTCGCCGTGTGGAAGGCCGTGGCCCAGGCGAGAGCATCGCTGCGCGCATCGCCAAGCCACTGGGGCTGGATTTTCATGTCGGCCTGGCTGACAGCGAGTTCGATCGCGTCGCCCATATCGCGCGCGGCAAGGGCAATCTCGGCGACGCCGCCGCGCAGCGCCTGCTCAAGGTGATGATGAGTGACGCCAGCGCCATGAGCACGCGCTCGTTCACCAACCCGCCGTCGATCATGACCAGCACCAACAAACCGGAGTGGCGGCGCATGCAGCAACCTGCCGCCAATGGTCACGGCAACGCGCGCAGCCTGGCGGGCTTTTATGCCGGTCTGCTCGACGGCAGCCTGCTCGATGCTGACCTGCTGGGCGAAATGACCCGCGAGCACAGCGTCGGTGACGACAAGACCCTGCTGACCCGTACCCGTTTCGGTCTTGGCTGCATGCTCGATCAGGCCGATGTGGCCAACGCCACCTATGGTATGGGGGCGAAAGCCTTCGGCCACCCCGGCGCCGGTGGCTCCAGTGGTTTTGCCGACCCCGAGCGAGACCTAGCATTCGGTTTCGTCACCAACAATCTAGGACCGTTCGTCTTGATGGACCCCCGCGCGCAGAAACTTGCGCGACAGATTGCGGACTGTATCTGATTGAAACGGCTAAACTTGCGCCAACCGTTCAGTACCAACCATAACGATCCGACCATTAGATTTGTGTGACCCCGGGGGCTACATGCGTGCCAACAAGATTTTTGCCTTTACCTGCTGCCTGCTGATCGCGGGCTGCGCCGGCTCGGAAAAGAAGGAAGTCGCCAAGCCGGCAGTGATGCCACCGCCTCAAGTTACCCGCGCCTGGCTCGACGAGTACGAGCCGAAACTGCGTGAAGCGGTCAAGGGCAGCCACTTCGAGTTAGAGCGCCGCGAAAACCTGCTGGTGGTCACCGCCCCGGTGCAGGGCTCGTTCAATCCGGATCGTCCGCACATGCTGCTACCGGTCAGCCTCGGCCCCATCACCCGCGTAGCCAAGTTGCTGGAAAGCGACGAAGACGTTGCCGTGGTCGTGCTCGGCCATGCCGACAGCAGCGGTGACGACGCCCAGAACCGCGATCTGAGCCAGCAGCGTGCGCGGGCCGTGACCTCCATCTTCCGCCTCAGCGGCCTCAAGCAGAACCGCCTGCAGGTCATGGGCCTGGGCTCCGACGCACCCCGTGCGGCCAACGACAGCGCGGCCGGCCGAGCACTCAATCGCCGCGTGGAGATTCTCCTGACTTCGCGTGACACCATGCAGGGCCTGATCGCCAAGTACAGCCAGCCGGCCAAGGTGGAGCTCAAGGATGCACCCAAGGTAGCTGCCGCAGATCAAGGAAAAGTGAGCAAGTCGGAGTAAGCTTGCGGGCATTTCCACCCTGCGCGGGCAAGCACTAGAAGCCAGACGGATTGGCTTCTGGCCTTGCCCTGAGGAATTGCCATGACCCAAACCCTGGCCGATATGCGCCGCGACTACACCCGCGACGGCCTGAGCGAAGCCCAGGCCCCGCTGGAACCCTTTGCCCTGTTTCGTCAGTGGTTCGATGACGCGGTCAAGACCGAGCAACTGCCGGTCGAACCCAACGCCATGACCCTGGCCACCGTCGACGAAGAGGGCCGCCCGCACTGCCGGGTGCTCCTGCTCAAGGGCCTCGACGAGCGCGGCTTTACCTTCTTCAGCAACTACGACAGCGCCAAGGGCCGGCAACTGGCAGCACGCCCGTTCGCCGCCATGACCTTCTTCTGGCCCAGCCTGGAACGCCAGGTACGCATCGAAGGCCGCGTAGAGCGCGTGAGCGCTGCCGAATCCGATGGCTATTACCAGGTGCGTCCTATGGGCAGCCGTATCGGCGCCTGGGCCTCGCCACAGAGCAAGGTGATCCGCGACCGCGCCGAGCTGGAAAGCCTGCTGGCGGAAACCGAAAAACGCTTCCAGGGCCAGACCCCGCACTGCCCCCCGCACTGGGGCGGCTACCGTCTGCTACCGGAGCGCATCGAATTCTGGCAGGGCAGACCAAGCCGCCTGCATGACCGCCTCAACTACCGCTTCAAGGGTGACGCCTGGATTCGTGAGCGGTTGGCGCCCTAGGGGGCTTATGGTCGCAACATCCCGAGAGAAAGAGGGAAGCAGCGAGCCTTGAGGGCTCGCTGTGGTTGAGCTGTGCTGCCGGCGGTTATAGCGTCGAGATGGTGCCGCCGTCGATACGGTGCTCGGAGCCGGAGACCGACGCGGCCCGCGGCGACGCGAGGAAGACGATCAGATCGGCCACCTCCTGAGGCGTGGCAGGCCTACCCAGCGGGAGGCCACCTATCGCCTCCATGACGATTCGTCTGCCGCCTTCGTAGTCGGTGCTCGCCTCTTCAGCCAAACGCTCGGCAAACCTTACGGACGCCTCGGTCTCTATCCATCCGGGCGCGACGCTCAGCACACGCACACCCTTGGGCGTCACTTCCCGTGC
Organism: Pseudomonas sp. GW6; assembly: GCA_048065775.1. Lineage (GTDB taxonomy): Bacteria > Pseudomonadota > Gammaproteobacteria > Pseudomonadales > Pseudomonadaceae > Aquipseudomonas. The sequence continues at coordinate 14,178 of JBLUOL010000023.1, read as the reverse complement.
CAGGGACTTGCTGTAGGTGGTGAGCGCTGCCTTGGCGGCGGCGTAAGCGGTGGTGGACTCTGGCAGCGGCATCATGCGCTGGATCGAGCTCACATGGAGGATGACGCCCGAGCCCTGGGCCAGCATGGCCGGCAACAGGGCGCGGTCCAGGCGTACGGCCGGCATCAGGTTCAAGTTCAGCTCGGCCTGCCAGTGCTCATCACTGAGGGCGGCAAAGCCGCCGGGAGGCGAGCTCGAACCACCAACCGAGTTGATCACGATATCCACACCGCCCCAGCTATCCAGAACGGTCTGTGCGAGGTGCGCCACGCCTTGCGCCGTCGTCAGATCGGCACCGATGTAGGTGACGCCATCTACAGGTTGTACCGACACGTCGCGCGCCGATGTCGCCACTCGGGCGCCAGCCGCCACCAGGGTCTGCACCACTGCAGCGCCAAGGCCCATGGTGCCGCCGGTCACCACCGCACGCAGGCCATCGAGTCGAAGGTCGAAGTTCATGCTGTGATCTCCAACGATGCGATCAGGCCGCGTTCAAGATGGAAGCGGTACGAAAGAATGATCGGGCTGCCAGGGAAGTTGCCGGTGACCTTGGTGCTCACAAGCTGGAATTCGTCCTCTTGCTCGATGGCAAAGGGCACGCTGGTGGCGCTGTACTTGGCCGATGCCTCGGCCAGGAAGGCCTTGATGGCCTCGACGCCCGTGTAGGTATGACCGAAGTCGGTCATAACGGCTTGCGCCGTGAAGCAATGCGCCAACGCTTCGGGGTTGTGTTCTGCGGCAAAGTAAGCAGCGATAGGTTCGGGAAGGGTCAAGGTGGAAATGCTGTCGGCTCCATAGGATCAGTGATAACCCTAGGATGAGTGCCGGACAGAGTTAAATGAATCACCTAGAATCAGCATTGGCTATGTAGGGAACGATGCATAATGCGCGGGTCAGAGTTTGCCGAGCTAAAGGCCTTCGTGGCTGTTGTCGAGCGTCAGAGCTTCGCCCGCGCGGCGGAGCATCTGGGCCTTTCTCCCTCGGCACTCAGCCAGACTATCCGGCAGCTCGAAGCGCGCCTTGGCGTACGCCTGCTCAATCGCACCACTCGCAGCGTCGCACCATCGGCCAATGGCGAGCTGCTCTACAAGCGTATCGCCCCCTTGTTTCAGGAAATGGCTGTTGCAGTCGCCGAAGCCAGCGAGGCGACAGGCCAGATAAGCGGCACGCTGCGCATCAACACGCCGGGGATCGCCGCCAGAACGCTCATCGCACCTCGGCTGGCACGATTCCACCAGGCCCACCCTGAGGTGCTGCTCGATGTCGTGGTCGACGACGCCTTGGCCGATATCGTGCTCGGTCGTTTTGACGCGGGCATCCGTGTAGGTGGCCGGCTTGAGAAAGACATGGTGGCCGTTCGCCTCACCCCAGATCTGAACATGGTCGCCGTAGCGTCTCCGGATTATCTCGCACGTCGAGGCACGCCCCAGTCACCTGCCGAGTTGCAGGATCACGCCTGCATCAACTGGCGCTTGCAGATGGATGGCAGGCCCTATCGCTGGGAGTTCCAGGAGCGCGGGCAACTGCTGGAGATGACGGTAGATGGTCCCGTTGTTACCAATCATCCTGACATCGGCATCGCTGCAGCCCTGCAGGGGCTCGGCATTGCCTACCATTTCGAAAGAGAAAGCGTGGGCGAGCTCCTCGCTCAAGGGCGGCTGGTTCAGGTCCTCGCTGACTGGTCGATCTCGCGCCCAGGCTTGTTTCTTTATTACCCGAACAGGCAATACCGACCAGCCGCGTTAGGTGCGTTCATAGACTGTCTATTGGATAGAAACCTGTTTGATCGACCCTGCCCCGAAAAATATCGTCGATAAGGACGAAGCAAGGGCTAGTGGGACATATGACCTCAAGCACATGGAGCCAACGGCTGGCGCGACAGTAGTTTTGAGCGCCTGTTTTTACTGTCGAGATCATTCATGCGGCTGGGCCTGATTTCTGGTCATAGACTGTTTTTTTGGCCAGAAGCCGCCCTCCACAAGTCTCCCCTTATCGCCTGCCCACCACCTACCGCTGAGCACGCCATTCGCCAATAAGGCTGTACGAAACGAGCACATAAGATACCCTTGCGCGACGAACCAACCAGGACGCTGCGAACCGAACGATGGGTTTTGAACAATTAGCCGAGCTACGTGACCGCCTGCGCGCCGAGAAGCAGCAGGTACAGCAGGTACAGCAGGTAAAGACTGAAAGCGCGAAGCCGCAAAAGCGCAAGCAACCGCCCAAAGCCAAGCCGCGCGAGCAGGATCCTACCGTCGAGGCGATCTGGCGGTTGCAGAAGCACTTCCCCTTGGCCTTCCCGGTCAATCCGGCGCCCAAGGTGCCGTTGAAAGAGGGCATTCTCAAGGACGCCGAGCAGCATCTGCAGTTGCTCGGCATCACCGCTGAGCAGCTCAAGGCGGGTATTGCCGCCTGGTGCCGCGGCGGTCGCTACTGGGCTGCCATGACGGAAAATGCACCGCGTCTGGATCTGCAAGGCCAGCCCGTTGGCGTGGTGACTGCGGCGCAAGCGCTGCATGCCAAGCAGCAGGCCAGGCGGCACCGTGCTGAAGCTCGGCGCAATCAGGCCAAGGCTAAAGCTCCAGCGGACGACAAGGCCGCCGATAGCGCCGTAGCGCCTGCTGCGGAGTAAATGCTGGCTACCTGAAGGTTTCGTCGGCGCTGCGAGGGATACTTCGTGAGGCGCCGCTGACACGCCTACAATAGCGGCCTCATTCGCGAGGCCGTTTCTCATGCTCGAACTCGACTCCACCCTGGCGCAGCATATAGTCGACCGCGCCATGGCCATCCTGCCGCACAACATCAACGTGATGGATGCCCAGGGCATGATCATCGGCAGCGGCGACCCCAGCCGCCTGCACACCCGTCATGAAGGTGCACAGCTGGTGCTGGCCAACCGACGCGTGGTGGAGATCGATGCGCAGGCGGCGGCCTGCCTGCGGGGCGTCAAACCCGGTGTCAACCTGCCTTTGCTGCATGCCGAACGCCTGATTGGCGTGCTCGGTATCACCGGTGACCCCGAGATCGTGCGGCCATATGCCGAGCTGGTGCGTATGGCTGCGGAGATGCTGGTCGAGCATCGCGTGTTGCAGGCTGAGCGGCATTGGCAGCGGCATCAGCAGGAGGCCTGGTTGCGACAGCTGCTCGACCCCATGCTGCGCCTGTCCAGTCTCGAGGTCGATGCCGAACGCCTGGGCCTGCAAATGACTTGGCCGCGACAGATGTGCCTGCTGCAACTCGATGGAGAGGGCGATCCGCTGCCGCGTCAGGCTCGTCTGCTCGCCGCACTGGGGGGCAAGAGTGAACATCTGGTAGCGCCGCTCGGGCGTCATGAGCTGCTCTGGTGTCGGCCTTACAGCACCACGCGCGATGATCGCGCCTGGCTGCAGCAGGCTGACGAGCGCGAGTGGGGCGTGAGTTCGCTGGCGCTCAGCGATCCGCTGCATGATCTGACCGAGCTGCGCCAGGCCAGCCTGGTCCTGCGCGATCTTCAGGCCTACGGCCAGGCGCGCTTTCCTGGTCGTCGTCTGCTGCGTCTGGACGAATTGCGTCTGCCGACGCTGCTCTATGCCCAGCGCCACAGCTGGTTGCTGCAGGGCTGGCTGGCCCCGTTGCGTCAGGTGCTGACGCAGGACCCACAGGGCACGCTGAGGGCGACGCTGGAAGCCTGGTGCGCGCATGACGGTCAGGTGCAAACCTGTGCGCAGGAGTTGGGCATTCATCGCAATACGTTGCGCTATCGCCTGGAGCGCATCGCCGAACTCAGTGGCCTGGACCTCAATCGGCTGGATCAACGCCTGCAGCTATCCTTGGGGCTGGGCTTGCTGGAACCCGCCGCGAAGGATCTTTGAACGCTCGGTAATCCGCTCCCGCTGGTAAAGACGGGCAGATGGCTTTGTGCGATTGCACAGCCTCTTGCGCGTGGCTGCGGCTGTTTTAGTGCCAGCGCACAGGGCGAGGCTGGGGGTGGCTGAGCCACAATGTGGCGCCTCTCGGCATTCCCATCCGGGCCCTGCGCCCGCCATAACAACAATGAGGAGACTGGTCATGGGCCTGGTCCTGATTCTGGTGGCACTGATCGCGTTCATCGTGCTGTCCACTACCCGTTTGAAATTGCACCCTTTCCTGGCGTTGTTGGCCGCTGCACTGATCGCCGGCTTCGCCTACCAGCTGCCCGGCGGCGAAATCATCAAGACCATGACGGCCGGCTTTGGCGGCATTCTCGGTTATATCGGTATCGTCATCGTTCTCGGCACCATCATCGGCGTGATCCTCGAGCGTAGCGGTGCCGCCATCACCATGGCCGAGACGGTGATTCGTCTGCTGGGTCAGCGTTTCCCCACCCTGACCATGTCGATCATCGGCTATCTGGTATCGATTCCGGTGTTCTGCGACTCCGGTTACGTCATTCTCAACTCGCTGAAGAATGCCCTGGCCGCGCGCATGAAGGTGTCCGTGGTGGCCATGAGCGTGGCTCTGGCGACCGGCCTGTACGCCACTCACACCTTCGTGCCGCCAACCCCCGGTCCGATCGCTGCGGCCGGCAACCTGGGCCTGGAAACGTCCCTGGGCCTGGTTATTCTGGTCGGTCTGCTGGTCGCAGCGGTCACCGCCGTTGCCGGTATGCTGTGGGCCAACCGGTTCCTCAAGCAGAACGACCACGAATTGCTGGAAGAGGCGCCGAGCGAACTGCTCGCCGATAGCGTCGATTTCGATGCACTGCGTGCCCGCTATGGCAAGCTGCCCAGCGCCTGGCAGGCGTTCGCGCCAATCTTCGTGCCCATCATCCTGATCTGCCTGGGCTCGGTCGCTGCTTTCCCGAGCAAGCCCTTCGGTACTGGCGCTTTCTTCGACGTGCTCAGCTTCCTCGGTCAGCCGGTTGCCGCGCTGCTGGTAGGCCTGGTGCTGGCTTGCTCGCTGCTTAAGGGCGAAGGCAAGCGTCAGCAGTTCCATGATCATGTGGCTCACGGCCTGAAAGAGGCGGCGCCGATTCTGTTGATCACCGGTGCCGGTGGCGCCTTCGGTGCCATTCTCAAGGCTACCGCGCTGACCGGTTATCTGGGCGACACCCTGTCGGCGCTGGGTATCGGCCTGTTCATGCCGTTCCTGGTGGCTGCTGCGCTGAAGAGTGCTCAGGGTTCTTCTACTGTTGCCCTGGTTACCACCTCGGCGATGGTTGCGCCGCTGCTGGGCAATCTGGGGCTCGACAGCGAGATGGGCCGCGTGTTGACCGTGATGGCCATTGGTGCGGGTGCGATGACCGTTTCTCACGCCAACGACAGCTTCTTCTGGGTCGTGACCCAGTTCAGCCGCATGAAAGTGGCGACCGCTTACCGTGCCCAGACCATGGCGACCCTGATCCAGGGTATTGCCGGTATGGCCGCTGTCTGGCTGCTGAGCCTGGTTTTGCTGTAATCCTGCTTTACCGGCAGGCGGCTATGGTCGCCTGCCTCCTTTCGAGGTACCTACCATGAAAATCGTCATTGCTCCTGATTCCTTCAAGGAGAGCCTCAGCGCACCCGACGTGGCCGCTGCCATCGCCCGCGGTTGGCAGCAGGTGTTTCCCGAGGCCGAGTGTTTGCTGCGGCCAATGGCCGATGGCGGCGAGGGTACGGTCGATGCTTTGCTGGCCGCCGTGGGTGGCGAGCGCCGTGAGCGTGAGGTGCGTGGCCCCATGGGTGAGCCGGTCAAGGCGCATTGGGGCTGGCTGGGGCAGGGTACGGCGGTCATCGAGATGGCGGCTGCCAGCGGCCTGCACTGGGTGCCGCGTGAACAGCGCGATGCTCGTCTGGCCAGCAGCTTCGGCACTGGCGAGCTGATCCGTGAGGCGCTGGATGCCGGTGCTACGCGAATCATCCTGGGGCTGGGCGGCAGTGCTACCAATGACGCCGGTGTTGGCCTGTTACAGGCGCTGGGGATGCGTTTTCTCGATGCCCAGGGGCGGGAGCTGGCGCCGGGCGGTGCGGCTTTGGCCGGTCTCGACCAGCTTGATCTGAGCGGGCTCGACGCACGTTTGCTCAAGGTGCAGATCGAGGTCGCCGCCGATGTCGACAATCCCTTGTGCGGGCCACGCGGCGCATCTGCGGTGTTCGGTCCGCAGAAGGGCGCGACGCCTGAGCATGTCGCGGAGCTGGATACGGCACTCGGCCGCTTTGCCCGTATCGCAGCGGCGACGCTGGGCGAGGATCATGCCGAGTTTCCCGGTGTGGGCGCGGCGGGTGGTCTCGGTTTCGCTGCTCGTGCCTTCCTCAAAGCCAGTTTCCGCCCCGGTATCGCGCTGGTGGCCGAATTGTCCGGTCTCGCCGCGGCGGTGGAGAACGCGGATCTGGTGATTACCGGGGAAGGGCGCATGGATGCCCAGACCCTGCACGGCAAGACACCGGTCGGCGTAGCGCGCGTGGCGCGTGCGGCCGGGGTGCCGGTCATCGCCTTGTCCGGTAGCCTGGGCGACAACTATCAAGCGCTGTACGAGGCGGGTATCGAAGCTGCATTCAGCCTGGCGCCGGGCCCGTTGTCCCTGGAGCAGGCGATGGCCGGTGCGGCGGCTGAGTTGCAGGCGCGTACCGCGGATATCGCCCGGCTCTGGCGCCTTGCTCGCTCCTGATAGAGCGAACCTGGCTGAACTTGGTCTGTCTGAAATTACTATTGTTCAGGCTCCGCCGTGACAGTTACGCTCGCCCGGCGTCTAATGGATTGAGATACCTCTGGAGGAATTGCTATGCGTAAACCCACTCTGCTCATTACCTCGCTGGCCGCGATGCTGGCCCTCGGGGGCTGTCAGTCCAGCCTGACCGGCGATACCTACAGCCGCGATGAGGCCCGAGCGGTGCAAACAGTACGCATGGGCACCATCGAATCGCTGCGTCCGGTGAAGATCGAAGGGACCAAGACACCAATCGGTGCGGGTGCCGGTGCTGTGGTTGGTGGCATCGGTGGCAGTGGCCTCGGTGGTGGGCGCGGCAGTGCGGTCCTGGCTGTGGTCGGTGCCGTTGCCGGTGGTCTGTTGGGCGCCGCTGCTGAAGAAGGCCTGACCCGGACTCAGGGTGTTGAGATCACCGTGCGTGAGGACGACGGCACCATGCGCGCCTACGTCCAGGAAGTCGAGCCGAACCAGGTGTTCCGCGTCGGCGAGCGCGTGCGCATCATGACGGTCAACGGTACCAGTCGCGTTACCCACTGATCGTTACAAACCAGCCGGAGCAGCTTTGGTTGCTCCGGCTTTTTGTTGCCTGTCATCCCGGGCGACAACTTGTCGGGCTTGCGCAAAAGAAGCGCTCCCGGCAATTTTCTGTGGCCTCGCTATAGTGGTGGTCGGCTGTCAGCAGCACCTCCAGCCGCCTGCATGTTACCAAGTGTGTTTAACGATAATTCAATGCATGACGTTGTCTTGATAGTTATGGATAATCGGCCGTTATGCTTGTGCCGACAACAACTTAGCTGAACCGTTGCGGTGCATGAACTATCACCGTCAGGGAGTTGCGACTCCAATTCTCGTCGTTGGGTCAGTTGACCTGACGTGCCTGCTTAAGGGGTTTTTCCGATGGCGCTTGCGCTGATTGTCGCCTTGCCATTTCTTGGGTTGTTTCTGCCGGTGCTCGCCGATCGGCTTGGACGCTCGGCCTGTGCCGCGGCTGCGGCTATAGCGCCCATCGTGGCGCTGGTGCTGCTGTTCAGCTACCAGCCTGCGGTGTTCGCAGGCGAGGTGCTGCGGGTCAAACTGGAGTGGTTGCCGCACCTGGGGCTGAATCTCAGTCTGCGCCTCGATGGTCTGGGCTTTCTGTTTGCCCTGCTGATTCTCGGCATCGGCCTGCTGGTCATCCTCTACGCGCGCTATTACCTGGCCAAGACCGAGCCCATGGGGCGTTTCTTTGCCTTCCTGCTGCTGTTCATGGGCGCCATGCTCGGTGTGGTGCTGTCGGAAAACCTGCTGCTGATGCTGATGTTCTGGGAGCTGACCAGCCTGTCGTCGTTCCTGCTGATCGGCTTCTGGGGTTCGCGCTCCGATGCCCGCAAGGGCGCGCGCATGGCGCTGGCAATCACCGGTGGCGGTGGTCTGGCGTTGCTCGCCGGTATCCTGCTGATCGGCCACATCGCCGGTAGCTTCGAACTGTCTCAAGTGCTGGCCGCCGGCTACGCGATTCGCGCGCACGAGCTGTATCCGCTGGCGCTGGTGCTGGTGCTGCTGGGCGTGTTCACCAAATCGGCGCAATTCCCTTTCCATTTCTGGCTGCCGCACGCGATGGCGGCGCCGACACCGGTATCGGCGTATCTGCACTCGGCGACCATGGTCAAGGCCGGGGTCTTCCTGCTGGCGCGTCTGTACCCAGCGCTGGCCGGTTCCGAGTGGTGGTTCTACATCGTCAGCCTGACCGGCCTGGCCACCTTGCTGGTGGGCGCGGGCATGGCGCTATTCCAGCATGACCTGAAGGGCCTGCTGGCGTATTCGACCATCAGCCACCTGGGCCTGATCACCCTGCTGTTCGGCCTGGATACCCAGCTAGCGGCTGTGGCGGCGGTGTTCCACATCATCAACCACGCGACCTTCAAGGCTTCGCTGTTCATGGCTGCCGGCATCATCGACCACGAAACCGGTAGCCGCGACATGCGGCGAATAAACGGCTTGTGGAAGTACATGCCGCATACGGCGGTGCTGGCGATGGTGGCGGCTTCGGCCATGGCTGGCGTGCCGCTGCTCAATGGCTTTTTGAGCAAGGAGATGTTCTTCACCGAAACCTTGCACCAGCACCTGCTGGGCGGTTTCAACTGGGTGATTCCGGCTGCCGCGACCCTGGCCGGGGTGTTCTCGGTGGCCTATTCGCTGCGTTTCATTCACGACGTGTTCTTCAATGGCGAGCCGATCGACCTGCCCAAATATCCGCCGCACGAGCCGCCGCGCTACATGAAGGTGCCGGTCGAGGTGCTGGTGTTCCTCTGCCTGCTGGTCGGCATCGTGCCAGCCTACACTGTAGCGCCGTTGTTGGCCGCCGCCGCCGCTTCGACCTTGGGTGGCGAGCTGCCTGAGTACAGCCTGGCCATCTGGCACGGTTTCAACCTGCCGCTCCTGATGAGTTTCGTTGCGCTGTTCGGCGGGATCATCGTCTATGCCTGTCGCAAGCCGCTGTTCCGCTGGTATGAAGGTTTGCCCAACCTGGATGCCAAGGATGCCTTCGACCAGGTGGTGCGTTACTCGACGCGCTTGGCCGTGCGCATTACCGCGCTGCTGGAAAGTGGCTCGCAGCAGCGTTACCTGGCCTGGATGCTGGGCAGTGCACTGACCCTGGTGATCATTGCGCTGTCGCCGCTGGAGCAGTTGACTGGTAGCGTGGCGATGACACCGATCGATCCGCTGACAACCATCGGTATGTTGATTCTGATGCTGACTGCGGTGCTCACCGTGGTTTTCCACCGCCGCCGCCTGGTGGCGCTGATGATCCTCAGCGCCGCTGGTCTGATGGTGGCGCTGGCCTTCGCCCGCTTCTCCGCCCCGGATCTGGCGCTGACCCAGTTGTCGGTCGAGGTGGTGACCATCATCCTGCTGATGCTCACCCTGTACTTCATGACTGATCGCACCCCGGCGGAGTCGAGCAGCCTGCGCGGCCTGCGTGATCTGGTCCTGGCGCTGGGCAGCGGCACCATGGTGGCGATGCTGACCTACGCCGTGCTGACCCGTCCTTACCAGAGCATTTCCTCGTTCTTTCTTGAGAACAGCGTCTCCGGTGGCGGCGGTACCAACGTGGTCAACGTGATCCTGGTGGACTTCCGCGGCTTCGATACCCTGGGCGAGATCACCGTGCTGGCGATTGCTGCCATCGGTATCTACGCGCTGCTGCATGGCCTGCACCTGCCGCATCCGACCCACGACAAGAATGGTCGTCCATGGTCGACCGATGCGCATCCGATGATCCTCGACAACCTGGCGCGGGCCATGCTGCCGATGGCGCTGCTGATTTCGGCGTTCATCTTCCTGCGCGGGCACAACCTGCCGGGCGGCGGCTTCATCGCCGGCCTGATCACCTCGGTGGCGTTGATTCTGCAGTACATCTCCCATGGTGTGACCTGGACCCAGGAACGCCTGAAATTCAGCTATCACGCCACCGCCGGTTGGGGCGTGCTGATAGCCGGACTGACGGGTCTGGGCAGCTGGCTCTTCGGCTCGCCGTTCCTGACTTCGGCGTTCGGCCATTTCCATATTCCGCTGATCGGCGAAATTGAACTGGCTACCGCGATCCTCTTCGATCTTGGGGTATATCTGGCCGTTGTCGGTGCCACCCTGCTGATTCTTTCCAATATCGGCCATGTCAGTCAGGACGAGTCGTGCAAGGAGGTCATCTGATATGGAGGCAGTATTCGCAATCACCCTCGGGGTGCTGACTGCCAGCGGCGTGTACCTACTGCTAAGGGCGCGCATTTTCCCGGTAGTGATGGGGCTGACCCTGATCTCTTATGCAGTGAATCTGTTCATCTTCTCCACCGGCCGTCTCGGCACGGGTGTGCCGGCGGTGATCGGCAAGAGCGCCGAGTACGGTGACCCACTGCCGCAGGCGCTGGTGCTCACCGCCATCGTCATTGGCTTCGCCATGACCGCGTTCGTCGTGGTGTTGGCCCTGCGTGGCATGGGCGAACTGAAAACCGATCACGTCGATGGCGAGGAGCCGCGCGCATGAGTCACGCCATCATCCTCCCCATTCTGTTGCCGCTGTTCATCGGCGCGTTGTTGCTGGTCGGTCACGGCTGGTCGCGTGACGTGAAGCGGGGCATTTCCCTGGTCGGCTGCCTGGCGCTGCTGCCGGTGTGCCTGTATCTGGTGCTGTTGGCCGGTGAGGGGCAGTTGCAGGTCTATGCGCTGGGTAACTGGGTTGCGCCGTTCGGCATCATGCTGCTGCTCGACCGCTTCAACGCTGCGCTGCTGTTGCTCACCGCGCTGCTCGCCTGCTTCGCCCTGATCTACGCCTGCCGTGGCGACGATGAGCGTGGGCCGAACTTCCATGCGCTGTTCCAGTTTCAGTTGCTCGGCATCAACGGTGCATTCCTCACCGCCGACCTGTTCAACCTGTTCGTGTTCTTCGAGATCCTGCTGATCTCGTCGTATGCATTGCTGCTGCATGGCAACCGTGCCAATCAGGTCAAGGCCGGCGTGCACTACGTGGTGCTCAACCTGCTGGGCTCGTCGTTCTTCCTGATCGGCATCAGCCTGCTGTATGGACTGACCGGCACCCTGAACATGCCGGATCTGGCTGCGCGGGTGGCCAGCGCCGACGTTGCCGACGCGCCGCTGATCAAGGCGGCTGCCTACCTGCTGCTGATCGTTTTCGGTCTCAAGGCCGCCGTGCTGCCGCTGTGCTTCTGGCTGCCGCGCGCCTATGCCGCAGCGCCCGCTTCGGTGGCGGCGTTGTTCGCAATCATGACCAAGGTGGGCTTCTACGCCGTCGTTCGCGTGTTCACTCTGGTGTTCGGCGAAGAGGCCGGGCCGCTGGCCAATCTTGGCCATGAACTGCTCTGGTGGCTGGCCCTGCCGACCATTGCCTTCGGTGTGATTGGCGCTCTGGGAGCGCGACAGTTGCAGGCGTTGCTGGCCTATCTGGTGGTGGTCTCGGTGGGCACCCTGATGGCCGGTTTCGCTATGGGCAGCCCGGCGGCGCTGAGCGCGGCGCTCTACTACATGCTGCACAGCACGCTGATCAGTGCGGCGTTGTTCCTGCTGGCAGGCCTGGTGGTTGCCCAGCGTGACAGTGCCGGCGGCGACCTGCAGCAGGAGCGCGTGCTGCGCCAGCCGCTGGTGCTGGGCTGCATGTTCTTCTTCGCGTCGATTTCCGTGGCCGGGTTGCCGCCGTTCTCCGGGTTCCTCGGCAAGATGCTGCTACTGCGCGCCGCGGAGCCTGGCTGGCAAGCCTGGAGCCTGTGGCCGGTGGTGCTGATTGGCGGGCTGCTGACGCTGGTGGCGCTGAGCCGCGCTGGTACCAGTCTGTTCTGGTTGGGCCAGCAAACGGATGGCCAGCCCTCGACAGCCCAACCGGCTGACCGGGTGAGCCTCCTGGCAGCGCTTGGCCTGTTGCTGGCCAGCCCGCTGCTGATGATCGCCGCTGCTCCGATAATGGCGTATCTGGAGGCGGCTGCGGCGCAGTTGCTCGATCTGCAACCCTATCTGTCGATCATCGCCGGAGGTGCGGCATGAGGCGTTTCTTCCCCCATCCGCGGATGATGTTGCTATTGACGGTGCTCTGGCTGCTATTGGTCAACACCCTCAACCTGGGGCATATCCTGCTCGGGCTGTTTCTGGGCTGGTCGATCGTGCACCTGTGCGGCGATTTCCTGCTGACCGTGCCGAAAGTACGCAAGCCCCTGGGGTTGCTGCTGTTTATCGGCAAGGTGTTCTACGACATCGTGGTTGCCAATCTACAGGTGGTGAAACTGGTATTGGGGCCGAAATCGCGCCTCGAGCCGGCATTCGTCGAGGTACCGGTCGAGATCGAGGATGAGTTCGTGCTGTCGGCCCTGGCCTGCATCATTTCGCTGACCCCCGGCACGGTTTCTGCCGGCCTCAGCTCCGACCACAAGACACTGCTGCTGCACGGGCTCAACGTGCCGGATCGCGACGAGCTGATCGCCGAGGTCAAGAGTCGCTACGAAAAGCCGCTGCTGGAGATTTTCGAATGCTCGAGAACGTAGTCTTTCTGTGCATGGGCATCCTCACGCTGGCCATGCTGCTCAATGTCGCGCGTCTGGTCGAAGGGCCGAGCCTGGTGGATCGCGTACTGGCCCTGGATACCCTGTACATCAACGCGTTGGCGCTGATCGTGCTGTTCGGCATCTGGCTGGCATCGGATCTGTTCTTCGAGGCCGCGCTGCTGATCGCGGTGATGGGCTTCGTCGGCACGGTCGCAGTGGGTAAACACCTGCTGCACGGCGACATCATCGATTAAGAGGGAATGACCATGCCATTCTGGCTGGAACTGTTGATTTGCGCCTGCCTGATCCTGGGCAGCCTGTTCGCCCTGGTGGGTGCCATCGGGCTGTATCGGCTGCCGGATTTCTTCACGCGCCTGCACGGGCCGACCAAGGCCACGACGTTGGGCGTCGGCGCTACGCTGATCGCGTCGATGCTGTTCTTCGCGCACCACACCGGCAACCTCAGCCTGCACGAACTGCTGATTACCCTGTTTCTGTTCCTCACTGCACCGGTCAGTGCACATATCCTGTCCAAGGCCGCGATGCAGCAGAAGGTCGAGTTGACCGAGCGCACCCGTGGCCAGCCCTGGGACGACGATCACTGATCCACTGTCAGGCATTTCTCGCGCCTGGCTGTAGCTGTCGCCAGGTAATTGCCCGCTCTAGACTGCGCTCTTGAATCAGACGGCGTACTGCGTCAGGGGAGTCAGGAGATGAGCGAGCTGGTCATTCGTCAGGCCTGTGTCGAGGATATCGAGGCGCTCTGCGCGCTGATTTTCGAGCATGGGCCCAACCCCTGGAATCATCTGCCCGAAGCCGAGGTTCGTCAGCACCTGCAGGGTATTGCGGCAAATACGACCTTGGCCGTGCTGGCCGAGGAGCAGGGGCAACTGCTGGGGTTCGTCAGTTATCGCCTGACCCAGGATTTCGTCGCTCATCAACCTGCCGCGCGTGCCGGGCAGGTGCATGGCTATATCTGCGAAGCGGTGGTGCATCGCGATTGCGTCGGACGAGGATTGGGCGCGCGTCTTCTGCGCGAGGCCGTCACCGAGCTGTGGCGGCTGGACGTCAGCGATATCTATATCGATCGTCACGAAGAGAACGCGGCATCGGCGGGGATGATGCGCAAGGCCGGTTTCAGTGAGCTGCTGACCTATGCCGACCCGGCGCGTCGACCGAATGGTTCGCGGCGTTCGACCCTTTGTTGCCAGCGCCGCGAGGATCTTTGATGCTTCTGCGGCTGGGCGCTATCACGACTGACGGATATCCGTAGGGTGGGTTAGGCGCCTGTCACCTATCCTGATGAGCCTAAAAAATTCGTTGCGCCGTAACCCACCATTGGTGCAGCGCAGGACAATCGCCTGGTGGGTTACGCGGCGCACTGCAATGGCGGTGATCGGACATTCGCAGGCTTGGCGCCGCTAACCCACCCTACTAGGCTGCCCGAGATCCGTAGGGTGGGTTAGGCGTCTG
>JBLUOL010000022.1:0-41652 GCA_048065775.1 Pseudomonas sp. GW6 | reverse complement strand
GCGCGGATGCAATCCGGAGGGCTCCCGGATTGCATCCGCGCCATGACAAAGCAAAAAGGCGACCCGAGGGTCGCCTTTCTGATTGCCGCAGAAGAATCAGCTCTTCTTGCGTACGTACAGCACCAGATTGTGGTCGACCAGCTCGAAACCGTGCTCCTTGACGATCTCCTTCTGGCGCTTCTCGATCTCGGCGTCGAAGAACTCGATCACCTCACCCGAGTCGACGCAGACCATATGGTCGTGATGGCCGCTGTCAGCCAACTCGAACACGGCATGGCCGCCATCGAAGTTGTGACGCACCACCAGGCCGGCCGCTTCGAACTGAGTCAGCACGCGGTATACGGTGGCCAGGCCAACGTCCTCGCCCGCCTCCATCAGAGCCTTGTAGACATCCTCCGCACTCATGTGGCGGTGCTCGGCGTTGTCGAGCATTTGCAGGATTTTGACTCTTGGCAGAGTCACCTTCAGTCCAGCTTTGCGCAGTTCGTTATTTTCAACCATGGTCTGCTTTCTCATGGATGCTGCTTCGCAGCACCCTTCAATACGGGTATGATCCGGGGTTCAAGTTGCCCAAGATAGTGGAAGTCACCCTCCGATGCAAAAAACCAAGCTCTTGCTGACCAGCCTGTCGCTGACCGGGCTCTTCGCACTCGCCGGTTGTTCATTCCCCGGGGTTTACAAGATCGACATTCAACAGGGCAATGTCGTGACACAGGACATGATAGACCAGCTACGCCCGGGAATGACCCGACGCCAAGTGCGGTTTATCATGGGCAACCCGTTGATCACCGACACCTTCCATGCCGATCGCTGGGATTATCTGTACAGCATCCAGCCTGGCGGCGGTCAGCGCCTGCAGGAACGCGTCAGCCTGGTATTCGACGGCAGCGACCAACTGGTTGGCCTGGCCGGCGACTTCATGCCCGGCGTCAGCCGTGACCAGGCAATCATGGGCGAAGGTAGCGACACCGACAGTGCGCAGCCGCAAGCCAAACCACAGGACGAAACCCCGCCGGCGCCTGGCTCGCTGCTGGAGCAGATTCAGCGTGAGGTGGATCAGGTCGAAACCGTTCCGGTTCCGACTCCCGAGCCGCTGGAAACCGATCCGCAGTAACACGCGGACACGAAAAAGCCCGGAGCGAATCCGGGCTTTTTCATATTTGCCGCCTAACGAGCTGACGGGTTAGCTCGACTCCTCGCCTTCTTCCCTGGCCTTGGCTTTGGCCGCACGCTGCTTGCGCACTTCCTTCGGATCGGCGATCAGCGGCCGATAGATCTCGACACGCTCACCCTCCTCCAGCACTCGCTCTTCCGGCTTGCCTACCGCTTTGCCAAAAATGCCCAGCGGCGCCTGGCTCAGATCCAGCTCCGGAAAGAACTGCTGCATACCAGAACGCAGCGCGGCCTCGCGCACCGTGGTGCCGGCCGGTACGGACAGACGCAGGAGTTTCTGCCGTTCGGCAAGGGCATAGACCACTTCGATGGCGATACTGGGCTTATCCATATAGCTGCTTGGCTCGCTGGCAGAAGGCGTCGACCATGGTATTGGCCGCCTGATTGAACAGCGGGCCCAGCGTGGCACGCACCAGGGGCCCAGCATAGTCGAAGGTCAGGTCCAGGCTGATCTTGCAGGCCTTGTCGCCCAGCGCCTTGAACTCCCAGACGCCATGGAGACTAGTAAAAGGCCCTTCCTGCAGGTTCATCTCGATACGCTGCCCAGGCAGCAGCACGTTACGCGTGACGAAGCGCTGGCCGATGCTGCCCTTGGCCACCTCGAGGCTGGCCAGCATGTGCGTCTCGCTGACCTCCAACACCTCACTGGCGCGGCACCAAGGCAGAAATTTTGGGTAACCGGCCACGTCGTTGACGAGATCAAACAGTGCCTGCGCCGGGTACGGCAACAACGCCGAACGCTGGATTCGAGTAGCCATTTACTTGCTCAGCTCCGCAATGAACACGATCAGCACGCCGATTGGCGCCACGACGCGAATCAGCCAGAGGGCCAGATTGAACAGCAGCGGACTTCTGATGGACAACTCTTCACGCACAGCATCACGGCTTAGCACCCAACCAGCGAACATGGCGAAAGACAGACCGCCCAGCGGCAGCAGGATACGGCTGGTGAGGTAGTCGATGCTGTCGAAGAACGTCTTGCCGCCCTCGGCACCCCACTGCAACAGATGGAAACCGTCCTCGGCGAAGACGAAGAACTTGGCCTCGGCCCACAGGTTGAACGACAGCACCGTGCCCATCCCCACCAGCCAGCACAACAGCGCCAGCGCGGCGGTTACCTGCGCACGGCTGCGCCCGGTTTTTTCGACGAAGTAGGCCACGGCCGGCTCCAGCATGGAGATCGACGAACTCCATGCGGCAACAGCCACCAACACGAAGAAGATCAGCCCCATCACCTGACCGAAAGCGATGTTACCGAAGGCAATCGGCAGGGTGACGAACATCAGCCCCGGGCCACCGCCCGGCTCCAGGCCGGCGGCGAAGACGATAGGGAACAATGCCAGCCCCGCAGTCAGCGCCACCAGGGTATCGAGCAGACCGACGGTCAGCACCGTGGCGCCTATCGAGGCCTTCTTCGGCATGTAGGCGCCGTAGACCATGATCGAGCCCACGCCCACGCTCAGGGTAAAGAAGGCATGGCCCATGGCAGCCAGAATGCCGTCCTGCACCTTGCTCGGATCGAAATGGAAGAGGAAGTCGAAACCTTCACGGAAATGCCCGGTGGTGAAGCTATAGCCCAGCAGCACCAGCAACAACACGAACAGCAGCGGCATCATGATGCGCAGGCTGCGCTCCAACCCTGCTACCACCCCCTTGGCGATGACGAACGCAGTGATCAGCATGAACAGGCTGTGCCACAGGGTCAGTCGCCACGGATCGGAGGTCAGACCGCCGAACGCCGCACCTGCCCCATCGGCGCTGATGCCGGTGAAGTCGCCACGCCCCATGCCGATGATGTAATCCAGCGACCAACCGGCTACCACGCTGTAGAAGGACAGGATCAGTAGCGCAGCGACCATCCCCATCAGCGCAGCCAGCGACCAGTGCTTCGAGGCTCCGGCTTCGATCGCCAGGCTCTTCATCGCATTGACCGGACTCTGCCGACCGCGGCGGCCGATCAGGGTTTCCGCCAGCATGATCGGCACACCCACCAGGGCGATGCAGAACAGGTACATGACGACGAACGCACCGCCGCCGTAGACCCCGGTCATGTAGGGAAATTTCCAGATATTGCCGAGCCCGACAGCCGAGCCGGTCGCCGCCAGAATGAACACCCAGCGACTGGCCCAGGCACCATGAATCGAAACTTTGTCGCTCGCCATTGCGGCCAAGACCCCATACTGCGGGAAAAAAGATCGCGCATTGTCGGAGATTAGCGGCATGGGCTCAAGTTTGGCTCGGTAAAGCCCCATGGCGCAGGCGCGGACGACTCCCTATAATGCGCGCCCTATGGCTAAGCAAAAGAAACATCCCCAAGGCACCATCGCGCTGAACAAGAAGGCGCTGCATGACTATTTCATCGAACACAAGTTCGAGGCCGGCCTGGTGCTGTCCGGTTGGGAAGTGAAGAGTCTGCGTGCCGGCAAGGCACAGCTGGTCGACAGCTACGTGCTGCTCAAGGACGATGAGGCCTGGTTGATGGGCTGCCACATCACGCCACTGAAAACCGCCAGCACCCATGTCATCGCCGACCCGACCCGCACGCGCAAGCTGCTGCTGAACAAGCGCGAGCTGGAAAAGCTGTTCGGCTCCGTGCAGCAAAAGGGCTACACCGCCGTGGCGCTGTCGCTTTACTGGAAGCAGCATCTGGTCAAATGCGAAATTGCCCTGGCCAAGGGCAAGAAGGACTTCGACAAGCGCCACACCGAGAAAGAGCGTGACGCCGACCGTGAGGTTCAACGTGCGATGCGCAGCAAGGGCAAGGACGACTAAAAGCGGCGACAGGCTGCAGGCAAAGTTGGCGTAGGGCGGACTCAGGAGCCCAAGCGAACAGTCCGCCATGCCAGACCTGGCACCACAACATTCCGTTGGGACTCAACAGCGTATTGCTTCGCCAACGGATCGCCGCCAGTCACGCCCTGCTCCAGTACAGCCTGTAGCGCCTACAACCCCAGTCGGCGCTGCGCACGCGCCACGCGCTGGGCTTCCAACTGCACTTCCGACAGCACCTCCTGCACATAATCGATATGCTGATTGGAGAGCTCGCGGGCGTCTTCCGCGCGACCTTCGATGATTGCCTGGTACAGCGCGCGGTGCTGCCCGATCAGCATGTCGCGGGTCTCTTCGCGCTGGGCATACATGCCACCGATGTTGGTCACCACGTTGCGCTTGAGCAGGTCGAACAAACCCCGAATGGTGTGCAGCAGAACGGCGTTGTGGCTGGCCTCGGCAATCGCCAGGTGAAAACGCGCATCGGCCGCCCCCTCCTCGGCGCGAGTCACCTTACCGACTCGCGCGTAGCAATCCTGCAAGGCTTCGAACGCTTCGGTGAGGCGCTGCCGATCGATATCGGTGGCGCGCCTGGCCGCGTAGTAGGCGCAGGAGCCTTCCAGCGTGTGACGAAATTCCAGCAGATCGCGCTGGGCGTCTTCCTTGTGCTCCAGCAGTTGCAACAGCGGGTCGCTGAAGGTCGAGCCGAGTGATTCGGCGACATAGTTACCGCCGCCCTGGCGACTGACCAGCAGCCCCTTGGCCACCAGTTTCTGGATCGCCTCACGCAGGGACGGACGAGACACACCAAACTGCTCGGCCAGCGCACGTTCTGCAGGCAGCCTCTCACCGACACGCAAGGTGCCCTCGAGAATCATGGTTTCCAGTTGCGCGACGATGTCATCAGAGAGACGACGCTGCCGCACCTGACCTACTTCCATTACCCACATCTCCATTGGTTTGACCAGGCCGATGGCCTCACAGGGCAAGCCTATAGCACCCTTCTTCGCTGAACAAGCAAGCACTCTACGACCAAAGTCTTAGCCTCTCGATTTGACAGTCTATTGAGCAACTTTTAACCTGAGCCCGCTACTTTGTAAATTGGTATTACCAATTTAGCCAACAAGAACAACAAACCATCGAGGTCACGCCATGACAGCCCTACGCGCTGCAAGCCTGTTCGATCACGCCTCATCCCTGCCGCGCCAGTTGTGCGCTCGTGTGGAGTAAGACCCAATGTCCAACGGAATTCTCGCCCTGCTGGCGTTCTCGCCGATTCTGCTCGCTGCCGTGCTGCTGATCGGTCTGCGCTGGCCGGCCAAACACGCCATGCCTCTGGTTTACCTGGTGACTGCTGCTGTAGGCCTGTTCGCCTGGGACATGACCTTCAACCGCGTCCTGGCTTCTACCCTGCAAGGCTTGCTGATCACCCTCGGCCTGCTGTGGATCATTTTCGGCGCCATCCTGCTGCTGAACACCCTCAAGCACTCCGGTGGCATTACCGCCATTCGTGCCGGCTTCACCACCATCAGCCCTGATCGCCGCATCCAGGCGATCATCATCGCCTGGTTGTTCGGCTGCTTCATCGAGGGTGCCTCGGGCTTCGGTACACCAGCCGCCATCGCGGCTCCGCTGCTTGTCGCCATCGGTTTTCCGGCCATGGCCGCGGTGTTGATGGGCATGCTGGTACAAAGCACACCGGTATCCTTCGGCGCCGTCGGCACGCCGATCATCGTCGGCCTCAATACCGGCCTGGATACCGCCACCATCGGTGCACAGCTGGTCGAACAGGGCTCTTCCTGGGCGCAGTTCCTGCAACTGATCACCAGTGAAGTGGCAATCATCCATGCCACCGTTGGCGTGGTCATGCCGGTCATCATGGCAATGATGCTGACCCGTTTCTTCGGCCAGGAGAAAAGCTGGAAAGCTGGCCTGGAGGTCATGCCGTTCGCGATTTTCGCCGGTCTGGCCTTCGTAGTGCCGTACGTCTTCACCGGCGTCTTCCTCGGTCCGGAATTCCCGTCGCTGCTGGGCGGCCTGATCGGCCTGGCCATCGTCACCAGCGCTGCCCGCTTCGGCTTCCTGGTACCGAAGAAAACCTGGGACTTCGCCCCGGCGGACAAATGGCCGAGCGAGTGGCTGGGCAGCGTCGAGATGAAACTGGACGAGCTGACTGCCAAACCGATGAGCGCACTGCGCGCCTGGCTGCCCTATGTGCTGGTCGGTGCCCTGCTGGTGATAAGCCGCGTGTTCCCGGAAGTCGGCAACGCGCTGAAGGCAGTGGTGGTGAACTTCCCCGACCTGCTCGGCGAAGTCGGCGTCAGCGCCAACTTCCAGCCGCTGTACCTGCCGGGTGGCATTCTGGTCGCCGTGGTCCTGGCCACCTTCTTCCTGCATGGCATGAAGGTACGTGACCTGGGCAAGGCGGTGAAAGAATCGTCCAGCGTATTGCTCAGCGCCGGCTTCGTGTTGCTGTTCACCGTGCCGATGGTGCGCATCCTAATCAACTCCGGCGTCAACGGCGCCGAGCTGGCCAGCATGCCGATCCTCATGGCCCGCTGGGTGGCCGACAGCGTTGGCGGCATCTATCCGCTGCTGGCCCCGAGCATCGGTGCCCTGGGTGCCTTCATCGCCGGCTCCAACACCGTCAGCAACATGATGTTCAGCCAGTTCCAGTTCGGCGTGGCCAGCAGCCTGGGTATCTCCAGCGCGCTGATCGTCGCGGTCCAGGCCGTTGGTGCCGCCGCCGGCAACATGGTGGCGATCCATAACGTCGTCGCAGCTTCGGCTACCGTTGGCCTGCTCGGCCGCGAAGGCAGTACCCTGCGCAAGACCATCTGGCCGACGCTGTACTACCTGCTGTTCACCGGCATCATCGCAATGGTCGCGATCTATGTGCTGGGTGTCAGCGATCCGCTGATGCCCCACTGATCGACTGGTAGTGCCCGCCCCGACATCGTCGGGGCATTTGCCGTAAGGCTACGCTTCCCCTTTTCAGCAACAGGATGAGCCCATGATCATTTCTGCCTCGACCGACTATCGCGCCGCCGCTCAACGCAGGCTGCCGCCCTTCCTGTTCCATTACGCCGATGGCGGCGCCTACGCCGAGCACACGCTGCGCCGCAACGTCGCCGACCTGTCGGACATCGAACTGCGCCAGCGCGTGCTGAAGAATATGTCCGAACTGGACCTGTCCACCGAGCTGTTCGGCGAAAAGATGTCGATGCCGGTAGGCCTGGCGCCGGTTGGCCTGACCGGTATGTTCGCCCGCCGTGGCGAGGTGCAGGCGGCCAAGGCAGCAGCGGCCAAGGGCATTCCCTTTACCCTGTCCACCGTGTCGGTGTGCCCGATAGAGGAAGTGGCTCCGGCCATCGACCGGCCGATGTGGTTCCAGCTCTACGTGCTGAAAGACCGCGGTTTCATGAAGAACGCACTGGAGCGCGCCAAGGCCGCCGGCTGCTCGACCCTGGTGTTCACCGTCGACATGCCGGTGCCCGGCGCCCGCTACCGCGATGCCCACTCCGGCATGAGCGGCCCGAACGCAGCGCTGCGCCGCATGCTGCAGGCCATGACTCACCCACAGTGGGCCTGGGATGTCGGCCTGATGGGCAAGCCGCATGACCTGGGCAACATTTCCGCCTACCGCGGCAACCCGACCGGCCTGGCGGACTACATCGGCTGGCTGGGCGCCAACTTCGACCCGTCGATCTCCTGGAAGGATCTGGAGTGGATCCGCGACTTCTGGGACGGCCCGATGGTGATCAAGGGCATCCTCGACCCGGAAGACGCCCGTGATGCGGTGAACTTCGGCGCCGACGGCATCATCGTTTCCAACCACGGCGGCCGTCAGCTCGACGGCGTGCTGTCCAGCGCCCGCGCCCTGCCGGCCATCGCCGACGCGGTCAAGGGCGAGCTGAAGATCCTCGCCGACTCCGGCATCCGCACCGGCCTCGACGTGGTGCGCATGCTCGCCCTTGGCGCCGATACCGTGCTGCTCGGCCGCGCCTTCCTCTATGCCCTGGCCGCAGCCGGTGGTGCTGGCGTGAGCAATCTGCTCGACCTGATCGAGAAGGAAATGCGCGTGGCCATGGTGCTGACAGGCGCCAAGTCCATCGCCGAAATCACTCCGGATCTGCTGGTAAAGGAGCGTTGAGCCAATGACTGCTGCCGCCTCCATCACCCGTGACGCCCTGCTGACGCAGATGCGCCAGATCGTCGGCAGCAGCCATGTGCTGACCGACGAACAAGCCACACGGCGTTTCCGCAAGGGCCACCGTACGGGTGAAGGCAACGTGCTGGCGGTGGTGCGCCCAGGCTCCTTGCTGGAGCAGTGGCGCATTCTGCAGGCGGCGGTGGCGGCCGATCGCATCGTCATCATGCAGGCGGCCAATACCGGCCTGACCGGCGGCTCCACCCCCGACGGTGCCGATTACGACCGCGAGATCGTGTTGATCAGCACCCTGCGCATCACCGGCGTACAACTGATCAACGATGGCGAGCAGGTGGTGTGCCTGCCCGGCGCCACCCTGGATCGCCTGGAACAGGCATTGGCTCCGCTGAATCGCGAACCGCACTCGGTGATCGGCTCGTCCTGCATCGGCGCCTCGGTACTCGGCGGCATCTGCAACAACTCCGGCGGCGCCCTGGTGCGCCGTGGCCCGGCCTATACCGAGCTAGCGCTGTATGCACAGGTTAAAGATGACGGTTCGCTGGAACTGGTCAACCACCTGGGGATCGAGCTGGGCAACGATCCGGAGGAAATCCTCACCCGCCTGCAGAGCGGCGACTACACACCGCAGCAGGTGCGCAACGAAGAGACGGCAAAGGCCTCCGACGCGCGCTACGGCGAGCACGTGCGCGACGTCGATGCTGACACCCCGGCGCGCTTCAACGCCGACCCGTCGCGCCTGTTCGAAGCCTCCGGTTCGGCCGGCAAACTGTGCCTGTTCGCGGTGCGCCTGGACACCTTCCCGAAAGAGCCGAGCACGGTGTTCTATATCGGCAGCAACGACCCGCACGATCTGACCGAAGTGCGCCGCCACCTGCTGGCCGAACTGCCGCGCCTGCCGATTGCCGGGGAATACATCCACCGCACCGCCTTCGACATCGGCGAGAAATACGGCAAGGACACCTTTCTGGTGATCGACAAGTTCGGTACGTCCAAGGTGCCGGCTGCCTTCGCCATGAAGAGCCGGGTGGACGGTTTCTTCGAGCGCTTCGGCCTGCGTGGCGTGACCGACAAGGTGATCCAGGCCCTGATGAACCTGCTGCCCAGCCACCTGCCGGTGCGCATGCGCGAGTACCGTGACCGTTTTGAGCATCACCTGCTGGTGCGTGTATCCAACGACACGCTGGAACAGACGCGCAGCTTCCTGAGCGAGTATTTCACCGGCAGTGCCAGCGGCGCCTATTTCGAATGCGATGCCGATGAGGGACGCAAGGCCTTCCTGCATCGCTTCGCCGTGGCCGGTGCCGCGATCCGCTACCGCGAGTCGCACCGCAGCAGTGTCGAGGACATCCTCGCCCTGGACATCGCCCTGCGCCGCAACGACCGCGACTGGGTCGAGACGCTGCCGCAGGAGATGGAAGAGCAGATCATCCACAAGCTCTACTACGGGCATTTCTTCTGCCACGTGTTCCATCAGGACTATATCGTCAAGAAGGGTAATGACCCGCTCGCCATGGAACATGCCATGTGGAAGCTGCTGGACGAACGCCGCGCCGAGTACCCGGCCGAGCACAACGTTGGCCATCTCTATGTGGCCAAGCCGGCACTGGCGGGGTTCTACCGCGAACTCGACCCGACCAATACCTTCAACCCCGGCATCGGCCATACCTCGAAGAAGAAGCATTGGGGTGGTTGTTGCTAGGACGCTGAAGCCGCTATTACGGATGTGGGAGGCGCTTCAGCGGCGACGTTCGCGGCTGAAGCCCCTCCCACAATAGCTCCGCTGCACCCTAGCCCGGATGCAATCCGGGAAAATCTGACGCCGACTCCCCGGATTTCATCCGGGCTACAAAAGCAAAGGCCCGCCAATTTGGCGGGCCTTTATGTTGACGCGGCAACCGATCAGGCGAAGACGATCTCCTCGCCATCGACCTTGGCATGCACCATCGCGCCCGGGGCGAAATCGCCGGCGAGTATCTGCTGCGCCAGCGGGTTCTCGATCCAGCGCTGGATCGCGCGCTTGAGTGGACGCGCGCCGTACACCGGGTCGTAACCGACGGCGATCAGCTTGTCGAGCGCCTCCGGGGTCAGCTCCAGGCTCAGCTCACGCTCGGCCAGACGACCACGCAGACGCTGCAACTGGATCTCGGCGATACCGGCGATCTGTTCACGGCCCAGCGGCTCGAACACCACCACCTCGTCGATACGGTTGATGAACTCGGGACGGAAGTGGCTGCTCACCGCATCCATCACTGCCGCGCGCTGCGCTTCCTTGTCGCCCACCAGCTCCTGGATCTGCGCCGAGCCAAGGTTGGAAGTCATGACTATCACGGTGTTCTTGAAGTCCACAGTGCGGCCATGGCTGTCGGTCAGACGGCCGTCCTCGAGCACCTGCAGCAGCACGTTGAACACGTCCGGGTGGGCCTTCTCCACCTCGTCCATCAGCACCACCGAGTAGGGCTTGCGACGCACCGCCTCGGTCAGGTAACCGCCCTCTTCATAACCGACATAGCCTGGCGGCGCGCCGATCAGGCGAGCGACGCTGTGCTTCTCCATGAACTCGGACATGTCGATGCGCACCAGCGCCTCCTCGGTATCGAAGAGGAACTCGGCCAGCGCCTTGCACAGCTCGGTCTTGCCCACCCCGGTCGGGCCGAGGAAGAGGAACGAGCCGCTCGGCCGGTTCGGATCAGCCAATCCTGCACGGGAGCGGCGCACGGCGTTGGCCACGGCCACCACCGCCTCGTCCTGGCCGATCACCCGCTGGTGCAACAAGCCTTCCATTTTCAGCAGTTTCTCGCGCTCGCCTTCGAGCATCTTGCTCACCGGAATACCCGTCCACTTGGAAACGACTTCGGCGATCTCCTCGTCGGTGACCTTGCTGCGCAACAATTGGTTCTCAGCCTTGCCGTGCTGGTCGACCATCTGCAGGCTGCGCTCCAGATCCGGAATGATGCCGTACTGCAGTTCGGCCATACGTTGCAGGTCAGACTTACGCCGCGCAGCCTCGAGATCGGCCTTGGCCTGCTCGATTTTCTGCTGAATTTGCGCCGAACCCTGTACCTCAGCCTTCTCCGACTTCCAGATTTCCTCCAGGTCGGCGTATTCCTTCTCCAGGCGGGCGATATCTTCCTTGAGCTTTTCCAGACGCTTGAGGGCCGCGTCGTCGTCTTCCTTTTTCAGCGCTTCGCGTTCGATCTTCAGCTGGATCAGGCGGCGATCCAGGCGGTCCAATTCTTCCGGCTTGGAGTCGATCTCCATGCGGATGCGGCTGGCGGCCTCGTCTATCAGGTCGATGGCCTTGTCCGGCAACTGGCGGTCGGTGATGTAGCGATGGCTGAGCTTGGCCGCGGCGATGATCGCGCCGTCGGTGATGGTCACGCCGTGGTGCACCTCGTAGCGTTCCTTGAGGCCACGCAGGATAGCGATGGTGTCCTCCTCGCTCGGCTCGTCCACCAGCACCTTCTGGAAGCGGCGCTCCAGTGCGGCGTCCTTCTCGATGAACTGGCGATACTCGTCCAGCGTGGTGGCACCGACGCAGTGCAGTTCACCACGGGCAAGGGCCGGTTTGAGCATGTTGCCGGCATCCATGGCGCCCTCGGCCTTGCCGGCACCGACCATGGTGTGCAGCTCGTCGATAAACAGGATGATGCGCCCTTCCTGCTTGGAGAGTTCGTTGAGCACCGCCTTCAGGCGCTCCTCGAACTCGCCGCGGAACTTGGCGCCAGCGATCAGCGAGCCCATGTCCAGCGACAGCAGACGCTTGTCTTTCAGGCCGTCGGGCACTTCACCATTGATGATGCGCTGGGCCAGGCCTTCGGCAATGGCCGTCTTGCCCACACCGGGCTCGCCGATCAGCACCGGGTTGTTCTTGGTGCGGCGCTGCAGCACCTGGATGGTGCGACGAATCTCGTCGTCACGGCCGATCACCGGGTCGAGCTTGCCCTCTTCGGCACGCTTGGTCAGGTCGACGGTGTACTTGTCCAGCGCCTGGCGCGACTCCTCGACGTTGGGGTCGTTGACCGCCTGGCCGCCGCGCAGGTTGGCGATGGCATTTTCCAGGGCCTTCTTCGACACGCCCTGGCCGAGCAGCAGCTTGCCAAGCTTGGTGTTCTCGTCCATGGCGGCAAGCAGCACCAGCTCGCTGGAAATGAACTGGTCGCCGCGTTGCTGTGACAGGCGGTCGGCCTGGTTGAGCAGACGCGCCAGATCCTGCGACAGGTTGATGTCGCCGGTGGGGTTCTGCAACTTGCCGAGCTGATCCAGCTCGCGGGTCAACCCTTGGCGCAGGCTATTGATGTCGAAGCCGACCTGCATCAGCAGCGGCTTGATCGAACCGCCCTGTTGCTCGAGCAGCGCCTGCATCAGGTGCAGCGGCTCGATGGCGGCGTGGTCCATGCCCACCGCCAGTGATTGGGCATCGGAGAGTGCAAGTTGCAGCTTGCTGGTCAAACGATCGATACGCATATATGTCCTTCCTCCAGAGTGGCGGGCCGGGACAACATCCCCGAAAAACGAAACCCACCGAGATGAAGACTAGATAAGGACGATTACGCCGTATTCAAGACGTGACGACTTGATCCAGATCAGCGCCAGATCACCTGCTGCTCCAGTGGAAAGCGCAGGCGCGGGTTGTAGACGCCCTTCTCGCCCTGGCGCCCGACGGCCAGCAGCATGATGGGGATGGCCTGACGCGGGATCTCCAGCACACGACGCAGGCGCGGCTCGTCGAAGCCTTCCATCGGACAGGTGGCATAGCCATGGCTCTGGAAGGCCAGCATCAGGTTCTCCGCCGCCAGCGCCGTCGACTTAACCGCCCACAGGCGCATGTCGGCCTTGCTGTTGGGCTTGCGCATCAAGGGTTTGCGCACACCCATCAGTCGCACCAGCTGACGCTTGAACAAACCCAGTAAGCCCAGCGGCCCCTGGTTGTACTGGAAGGGCGCGGTCTTGCTGTAGAAACTGCGGATGCGCGCCGGCACCTCGGCCTCCGGCCAGTAATCGATGACGTTGCGGCAGGCCTGACGCCAGGTGTCCGGGCGCGCCAGCACGGCGATGATCAAAGGTGCACGGGCGGCGTTCTGGCTCATGCATACCGGATGCAGCTGCGCCAGCAGCGCCGGATCGCGAATCACCTGAAAACTCCAGGGCTGCAGGTTGCAGGAATTTGGCGCCAGCACGGCCAACTCCAGGCAATCGCGAATCACCGCCTCCGGCACCGGTTCGGGGGTGAAGCGGCGTACCGCGCGGCGACTTTCGATCAGCGCGCGCAGTTCGGCCGGCGAAGCCATGGCGGGTGTTTGCTCGTTGAGAAAGCTGGTCATGGGCGCACTCCTCGGCAGTCGCCCGATTAAGCAGCCGGGCGACTTTGCGAACAAGAGGATGGGAGGAAATGGCCGTGGATTTGGCTGATCAGCCTCACCTGCGCCTCTGCTCGAGGACGCAGGAGCCAAGACCTAGAGGCCGAGCGCTTTCTCGATGGACTGGATCAGTGCAGGATCATCCGGCGTGGTGCGCGGCGAGAATCGCGCTAGCACGCGGCCATCCTGGCCGACCAGAAACTTCTCGAAATTCCAGGTGATATCGCCCGGAAACTCGGCGCCCTCGCCCGCCAGCAGGCGATACAGCGGGTGGCGACCTGGGCCATTGACCTCCAGCTTGCTGCCCAGCGGGAAGGTCACGCCATAGTTGAGGCTGCAGAACGAGCGGATCTCGTCCTCGCTGCCCGGCTCCTGACCGGCAAACTGGTTGCAGGGCACCCCGAGCACGGTAAAGCCATTGCCCTTGTACTGCTGATAGAGCTTTTCCAGCCCCGCGTACTGAGGCGTCAGGCCGCACTTGGAGGCGACGTTCACCACCAGCACCACCTGGCCCTTGTAGGGCGCCAGCGGCAGTTCCTGGCCATCCAGCGCGCGTAGATTGAGATCGTGAAAGGCACTCATGACGAACTTCCTCAGCGAATTCAGTGCAGCGGGCGCAAGGCCCTGTAATCCTCGAGGCAGCTGCGTTTGGGCAAGCCGCCATGCATAAAAAAGGCGCCCTAAGGCGCCTTTATCGCAAGCTTGAGCTTAGCAGCGGTTGAACCAGTGAGAACGACCGCAAGTCGCCTGACAGGCAACTTAGTGGTGGTGACCACCTTCGCCATGGATATGACCATGAGCCACTTCTTCTTCGCTGGCGTCACGCACGTTAACGA
This sequence comes from Pseudomonas sp. GW6, assembly GCA_048065775.1. GTDB lineage: Bacteria > Pseudomonadota > Gammaproteobacteria > Pseudomonadales > Pseudomonadaceae > Aquipseudomonas. The sequence continues at coordinate 27,346 of JBLUOL010000022.1, read as the reverse complement.
CCTTGACCTTGAAGTTCAGGCGCTGACCGGCCAGCGGGTGATTACCGTCGACGGTCACGTCGTCACCGTCGATATCGCGGATGGTAACGATCTGCATGCTGCCGTCCGGGCCCGAAGCGTGGAACTGCATGCCCACTTCCAGGGTGTCGACGCCTTCGAACATGGCGCGGCTCAGAGTCGCGACCAGCTCGGCGCTGTATTCGCCGTAGGCTTCTTCCGGCTCGACGGAAACGTCCAGCTCATCGCCAATCTGCTTGCCAACCAGGGCCTTCTCGAGACCGGCGATGATATTGCCGGCACCATGCAGATAGACCAGCGGCGCGCCGCCACTGGAGCTGTCGATCACCTCACCGGCATCGTTGGTCAGGGTATAGTCGATGGAGACGGCCTTGTTGGCGGCGATCAGCATGGGGAGACCTTTTGCGAAAGATAAATGAGCGAGCAAGTTTAACCAACGCCAGCCTGGATTGCGACACGAGCCCGGACAAACGGGTCGTGCGTATCGTTGATTTTCGTCAGGACGATGACGGCGACTGGGTGGCAGTCTTGTCTTGTGGCCATACTCAGCATGTACGCCACCGACCGCCCTGGCAGAATCGGCCCTGGGTACTCGATCCCGAGCAGCGCCAAGTCAGGCTGGGAAGCCTCTTCCCCTGTGGCTGGTGCGCCATGGATCGGTCGCACGATGAATCCAAGGAAGTCTAAATGTCTGCACGCAACATTCTGGTGATCAACTGCGGCAGCTCGTCGATCAAGTTCGCCTTGGTCAACGAAGCGCAGGAAACCTTCATGCTCAGCGGCCTGGCCGAGCGTCTTGGCAGCCCCGAGGCGGTGCTACACTGGCAACAAGGCGAACAAAAGGACAGTCTGGTCCTGCCGGGCGCTGACCACCGCCTGGCCCTGTCTCATCTTCTCCCTGTGGTACAGCAGGCCGCAGCCGGTGAGCTGCACGGAATCGGCCACCGCGTGGTGCATGGCGGCGAGCACTTCTCCGGCGCCTCTCGTCTGGACGCCACCAGCCTGCAAGCGATCCGCCAGGTCGCGCCGCTGGCGCCGTTGCACAACCCGGCCAACCTGCTGGGCATCGAGGCGGCGATGAAGCTGTTCCCGACGCTCACCCAGGTCGCCGTATTCGATACCGCCTTCCACCAGAGCCTGCCCGAGCACGCCTACCGCTATGCCGTGCCCGAGGCGCTGTACCGCGAGCACGGCGTGCGCCGCTACGGCTTTCATGGCACCAGCCATCGCTACGTCAGCCAGAAGGCCGCACAGATGGCCGGCCTACCGGCGGAGGCCAGCAGCTGGCTGGTGGCGCACCTGGGCAACGGTTGCTCGACCTGCGCCGTGGAAAACGGCCACAGCCGCGACACCAGTATGGGCCTGACGCCGCTGGAAGGGCTGGTGATGGGCACACGCAGCGGCGATGTCGACCCCAACCTGCACAGCCATCTGGCGCGCACCCTGGGCTGGAGCCTGGAGCAGATCGACAGCATGCTCAACAAGGACAGCGGCCTGCTCGGCCTATCCGGCCTGTCCAACGACATGCGCACCCTGGAGCAGGCCCGCGAACAGGGTCATGACGGCGCCACCCTGGCCATCGAGGTGTTCTGCTATCGCCTGGCCAAGTCGCTGGCGGCGATGAGCTGCGCACTGCGCCGCCTCGACGGGCTGATCTTCACCGGCGGTATCGGCGAAAACTCGGCGCTGATCCGCAGCAAGACCGTGAACCATCTCAGCCTGCTCGGGCTGCAGCTGGATGCCCAGGCCAACGCCCGCTGCGTGCGCGGCGTCGCCGGTGCCATTCACGCCGACGGTCACCCGCGCGTGCTAGTAGTACCCACCAATGAAGAGCGGCAGATCGCCCTCGATACCCTTGCCCTGCTCGACTGAGGCTATTTCATGCATACCTTCTTCATCGCCCCCACCGGTTTCGGTGTCGGCCTCACCTCCATCAGCCTCGGCCTGGTCGGCGCGCTCGAACGCAGCGGCCTCAAGGTCGGCTTCTTCAAACCCATCGCCCAGCCCCATGCCGGCGACCTCGGCCCGGAGCGCTCCAGCGAGCTGATCGCCCGCACCCACGGTCTGAACTCGCCCAAGCCGCTGCCGCTCAGCCATGTCGAGCGCATGCTCGGCGATGGCCAACTGGATGAACTGCTGGAAGAGATCATCAGCCTCTATCAGCAGGCCGCCGCCGACAAGGACGTGGTCATCGTCGAAGGCATGGTACCGACGCGCCACGCCAGCTACGCCGCACGGGTCAATTTCCATCTGGCCAAGAGCCTGGATGCCGACGTGATCCTGGTCAGCGCCCCGGAAGACGAGAACCTCACCGAACTGTCCGACCGCATCGAAATCCAGGCGCAGCTGTTCGGCGGGCCGAAGGACCCGAAAGTGCTCGGCGTGATCCTCAACAAGGTGCGCAGCGAAGATGGCATCACCGCCTTTGCCGAGCGCCTGCTGGAACTTTCACCACTGCTCAAGAGCCAGGACTTCCGCCTGCTCGGCTGCATTCCCTGGCAGGACGAACTGAACGCGCCGCGCACCAAGGACATCGCCGAGCTGCTCGGCGCGCGTATCCTCAACGCTGGCGATTACGAGCAGCGACGCATGCTCAAGATCGTGCTCTGCGCCCGTGCGGTGGCCAACAGCGTGCAGTTGCTCAAGCCCGGCACCCTGGTGGTGACGCCGGGTGACCGCGACGACATCATCCTTTCCGCCAGCCTGGCGGCGATGAATGGCGTACCGCTGGCCGGGCTGCTGCTGTGCAGCGATTTCGCCCCCGACCCACGCATCATGGAGCTGTGCCAGGGCGCCCTGGCCAGTGGCCTGCCGGTGATGACCGTGAGCACCGGCTCCTACGATACCGCCACCAACCTCAACCGCCTGAATAAGGAAATCCCCCTGGATGACCGCGAGCGCGCGGAGAAGGTCTCCGACTTCGTCGCCGGGCATATCGATCATGACTGGTTGAGCGCGCGCTGCGGCACACCACGCGAGCTGCGCCTGTCGCCCCCGGCCTTCCGCTACCAGCTGGTACAACGCGCCAAGGCCGCCGCCAAGCGCATCGTCCTGCCCGAGGGCAGCGAGCCACGCACCATTCAGGCAGCCGCCATCTGCCAGGCACGCGGCATTGCCCGCTGCGTGCTGCTGGCCAAGCCGGAAGACGTGCATGCAGTCGCCCGAGCACAAGGTATCGAGCTGCCGGAAGGTCTGGAAATTCTCGACCCAGATCTGATTCGCGGTCGCTATGTCGAGCCGATGGTCGAACTGCGCAAGGGCAAGGGCCTCAACGCGCCGATGGCCGAGGCGCAGCTGGAGGACACCGTGGTGCTCGGCACCATGATGCTGGCACTGGACGAAGTGGACGGCCTGGTGTCTGGCGCCATTCACACCACCGCCAACACCATTCGCCCGGCGCTGCAGCTGATCAAGACTGCGCCGGGTTACAACCTGGTGTCATCGGTGTTCTTCATGCTGCTGCCGGATCAGGTGCTGGTCTATGGCGACTGCGCGGTGAACCCGGATCCCAACGCAGAGCAACTGGCGGAAATCGCTCTGCAGAGCGCCGCCTCGGCGCAGGCCTTCGGCATTCCGCCGCGGGTGGCCATGCTCAGCTACTCCACTGGTGATTCCGGCAGCGGCGAGGAGGTGGAAAAGGTACGGGCCGCGACCCGCCTGGCTCGCGAAAAACGCCCGGACCTGCTGCTCGACGGCCCGCTGCAGTACGACGCCGCGGCCATCGAGAGCGTCGGCCGGCAGAAGGCGCCGAACAGCCCGGTAGCCGGTCGCGCCACGGTGTTCGTGTTCCCTGATCTGAACACCGGCAACACCACCTACAAGGCGGTGCAGCGCAGCGCCGAGTGCATCAGTGTCGGGCCGATGCTGCAGGGTCTGCGCAAGCCGGTGAACGACCTGTCGCGCGGTGCGCTGGTCGACGACATCGTCTACACCATCGCACTGACGGCGATTCAGGCGGCCGATCTGCCGAGCTAGAGAGGCCGTAGGTGCAGCGTGCGCGCCATGGAAAGCTGGGCGCGCGCGGGCCGCAACAGCGAGCAGACAAAACCTTATGGTCAACACTGGCACTTGCAGGTCAGTGCACAACCGTTACCCTTGGCGCCGAACCAGCTCGCTGCACGGAACGCCGCAGCTCTTTCGACCGATACGGGGCACATAGAAAGCCCCTTTCTCAGGCTGCCCGCCGGATGTGCAGCCTGCTTATGGAGGCGTTCGCCCGATGCTGCACTTTCTTCCCGCGCCGCTGCGCGGCCTGATCGCGAGCCTGCTGCTGGCTCTCAATACCCTGTTCTGGTGCTGGCCGCTGTTCTTCGTCGCCCTGCTCAAACTGCTGCTGCCCTTCGCGCCGATCCAGCGCGCGCTGCGCTTCGTCATGCACGGCATCGCCGAAAGCTGGATCGGCATCAATAAATTCTGGATGCGCCTGGTTGGCCACATCGACTGGAAGGTTCAGGGGCTGGAGCGCTTCGATACCCGCCATTCCTATCTGGTAACCAGCAACCACCAGAGCTGGGTGGACATTCTGGTGCTGCAATACCTGCTCAACCAGCACATGCCACTGCTGAAATTCTTCCTCAAGCAGGAGCTGATCTGGGTACCGGTGATCGGCCTGTGCTGGTGGGCGCTGGAGTTTCCCTTCATGAAGCGCTTCAGCAAGGAATACCTGGCCAAGTACCCGGAAAAGCGCGGCCAGGACCTGGCCACCACGCGCAAGGCCTGCGCGCGTTACAAGACCAATCCCGTGGCGGTATTCAACTTCCTCGAGGGTACCCGCCTGACTCCGGCCAAGCATGCGCAGCAGCAGTCGCCGTTCAAGTACCTGCTCAAGCCCAAGGCCGGCGGCATCGCCTTCGTGCTCGACGCGATGGGTGAACAGCTGCATGCCATCGTCAATGTCACCATCCACTATCCCCACGGTGTGCCGGGCTTCTGGGACCTGCTCAGTGGCCGACTGGATGCTGTGCAGGTGATTTTCAGGCAGGTCGATATTCCGCGCGAATTCATCGGCCGCAACTACGATCAGGACGACGATTACCGCCTGGCATTCCAGCAGTGGGTCAACCGTCTGTGGGAAGAGAAAGACGCGGAGCTCGCCAGCCTTCACCAGCAAGCCTGAAGCGTCAGCGGCGCTTCATTCACCACGTGGCAGGGGCAACTTGCTCCAATCCAGCTGCGCCGGCACCTGCATCGCGGTGCCGGCCGACACACCCGGCGCCACCAGAAAGCCCTGCATGATGTTGCAGTGGTGCCGCGTCAGCCACTCGCGCTGCGCCTGAGTTTCGACACCCTCGGCGATGACCTCCAATCCCAGATGCCGACCAAGATCGATGATGGTGCTGACCACCGCGGCGTCACGCGGTGAGTCGAGCATGTTGGAGACGAACAGACGGTCGATCTTCAGCGTGTCCAGCTCGAAATGACGCAGATAAGCCAGTGACGAGTAACCGGTGCCGAAGTCATCGATGGCGATCTTCACCCCCAGCTCACGCAGATGAAGTAACTGCGCCTGGGTCAGCTCCAGGTCCTGCATCAGCGCACTCTCGGTGACTTCCACCTCCAGTTGACTGGGCTTCAGACCGTGGGCGTCGAGTACACGCTGCAGATCAGTCACCAGTTGCGGCATACCGAACTGCACCGGGCTGACATTGAGACTGAGCACCATGTCCTCACCGAACTGCTGCTTGAAGTCCGCCAGCTGCCTGGCGCCCTCACGGAAGATCCATTCACCGAGACGATTGATCAGGCGGGTTTCTTCAAGCAGCGGTATAAACACGTTCGGCGCAACGGTACCCGCGACACGATGCTGCCAGCGCAGCAAGGCCTCGAAGCCGCGCAGGCGCCCGCTATCGAGATGGAACTGGGGCTGATAGACCAGCACGAAGTCATCGTTCTCGATGGCGTGACGCAGGCTTTCTTCGAGCATCAGCCGCGAACGCGCACGGCCGTTCATTTCCGGTGAGAAGAAGCGGTATTGCTGGCGACCGGCGCGCTTGGCTTCGTACATCGCCATGTCGGCCGAACGCAGCAGGCCCTCGACGCTCTGCCCGCATTCAGGAAAGCAGGCGATGCCAACGCTGGCGCCGAGGGTGAAATCCACACCATCGAGGGTGTGGCGCACCGAGACCAGTTCGATCAGCTTCTCCGCGACCTTGGCCGCATCCTCGGGGTGACCGAGGTTGTCCAGCAGCGCAGTGAACTCGTCACCGCCGATGCGTGCCAGGCTATCGTAGGGGCGCAAGCACGCCTTGAGCTGCTCACCGACACGACGCAGCAGCTGATCGCCGACATCATGGCCCAACGAGTCATTGATGCGTTTGAAACCGTCCAGGTCCAGGTAAAGCACCGCGAGCCGCTGACCGCTGCGTTCGATACGCGCCAACGCCGATTCCAGCGCCTGATGAAAGCCACGTCGATTGAGCAGGCCGGTCAGCGCGTCAGTAACCGCCTGCGACTCCAGCTGCGCATGCAGATTACGCACCACCGACATGTCCAGCGCGATCAATACCATCGCGCGTTGCGGCCGCGGCAGTGGCGAGCAGGACAACGCCACCGGCAGACAACCACCCTTGAGCGTGCGCATCATCGCTTCATGCACGCGGTAGGTCGCCTCGCGCCTGAAGTGCAGGTAGAACTCCGATTGCTGCCAACCGTCGTCGCTGGCCGGATTCTTGAGAAACGACAGCAGATCGGCGCCCTCAAGATCGCCTACCTCGCCATCAAGCATCTGCGCCATGGCCGGGTTGGCGAACTGGATGCGACCGTCCTCACCGACCACCAGGATACCCTCGGCGGCGTTGGCCAGCACCGAGGCGTTGAATGCCCTGGCGCGTTCGAGCTGCTGGGAAAGTGTCTGTAATTCGCAGCGATTGTGCTCGTGCTCCAGCAGGCTCTGAATCTTGTGGCGCAGCACGCTGGAATCGAAAGGTTTGAGCACGAAGTCCACGGCGCCAGTGCTGTACCCACGCAGCACGGCATCGTGGGTCTGCGCGATGGCGGAAACGAAGATGATCGGCGTCAGCCGCGTACGGGGGTTGCCGCGCATCAACCGGGCGACTTCGAAGCCGTCCATACCCGGCATCTGCACGTCCAGCAGCACCAGCCCTACATCCTCTTCGAGCAGACAGCGCAGGGCCTCTTCGCCGGAACTGGCACAGCGCAGCAGCCACTCTCCATCTTCGAGTAGCGCCTGCATGGCCTCGAGGTTCTCTACACGGTCATCCACCACCAGCAGAACCTGCTTGGCGGGTACGGCGGCGTTCTTGCTCTGCGCCTGGGCCATCGTCACTCCCCTATCCATCTGCCCTTGCACCAGTCACTCCTGTCATCAGGGTAGTCCATCGCCGGGCGAAGGCATGGTCGGCATCGCCAGCCAGCGCTCCAGCAGTGCCAGCAGCTCGTCACGCTTGATCGGCTTGGCCATGTAGTCATCCGCGCCAGCGGTGATGCACTTCTCGCGATCGCCCTTCATGGCGTGGGCCGTGAGCGCAATGATGGGGATCACGCAGCCGTGCTCCTGCTTGAGCAGACGCGTAGCCGTGTAGCCATCCATATTGGGCATGGCCATATCCATCAGAATCAGGTCGAAGGGATCACGCTGGTAACTGGCGATGGCCTCCAGGCCGTCCTTGGCGGAGCTGACGCGCAGCCCCACTTCATCCAGCAGCGCCGTCAGTGCGTAGACGTTACGCACATCGTCATCCACCAGCAGGATGCGCTTGCCCTGTAACGGGTTGAGCCGTGCCTGGGCCGGTTGCGGCGCACGCACGTCACCGAGAAAGCCCTGCACCGCCTGGCACAACGCGTCGGTGTCATCACCATGCTTGCGCACCACCACGGCGCTATAGCGCCGCAGCCGTTGCAGGGTCTGCTGAGTGACGTCCACACCGGTGTTGATTACCACGCGCGTACCTTGCAACGTGCGCAACTGATTGAGGCTGTCGAGCAAGGCAAAACCGTCCTGATCCGGCAGGTCGAGATCGATCACCAGCGCGCAGAACTGGCCCTGCGCATAGGCCTCGCGGGCCTGCTCGCCATCGGCGCAGGCGATGACCTGAAAGCCCAGCTCCGTCAGTTGCTCGCGGTAGTGCTCGCGCTCTATCTCGACATCCTCCACCAACAACAATGCCTGCTCCTGCTGCGCACCGTGCTGCAGCTCGATGAATACCTGCTCCAGCTCATCGCGACCGATGGGTTTGACCAGATAGCGGGTGCCATCGTCGTTCCAACCCACCGGTTGCGGGACGCAGGAAATGATGTGCACCGGCGTATGCCGATGGTTCGGCTGGGCGCGCAGACGCCGAAACAGCTGCCAGCCACTGAGATCGGGAAGCAGGATGTCGAGGATCACCGCATTGAACGACTCCTGCTGCAGCAGTCCCAGCGCCTGTAACCCGGTGCGGCAGTGCACGCTGGAGAAGCCGTGAGCATGAGCCTCCTCGGCGATCACCGCAGCGAAATTAGCATCGTCCTCGATGATCAACAGCGGCGGGCCGTCACCTGCACGCTGCGGCCCCTCGAGCGGCGCTTCGACACTGAGTGAGCCCGCCTGCACCGGCAATCTGACGGTGAAGGTAGAACCCTGTCCCGGCGCGCTCTGCAGGCTGATATCGCCATCCAGGGCCAGCACCAGCTGACGGGTAATGGCCAGCCCCAGACCGGTACCGCCGAAACGCCGGCTGGTAGAACCGTCGATCTGCTGAAAAGCCTGGAAGACCTGCTCGTGCTGGGCCGGATCGATACCAATGCCAGTATCACGCACGCTGAAACAGAGCAGCTCGCGCTCATCCTCCTGGCGCCCCTGACTGCTGACGCTCAGCGTGACCTCGCCCTGATCGGTGAACTTCAGCGCGTTGGACAGCAGATTGCGCAGGATCTGATGCAGACGCACGCGGTCGGTGTGGATGACGCGTGGCACCCCGGCCTCCAGCTGGGTGTGCAGACGCAAGCCCTTGAGTTCGGCCATCGGCCGCAGGCTGGCATCGAGCTCCACCAGCACGTCCTGCATGTTGATCGGCTCCAGCTTGAGCTGCATACGCCCCGATTCGACCTTGGCCAGGTCGAGTACATCGTTGATCAGTTGCAGCAGATCACTGCCGGCGCGGTGCACGATATCGGCATGCTTGGTCTGCTTCTCGGTGAGATTGCCAGCCAGGTTCTGCCGCAGTTGGTCGCTGAGAATCAGGATGCTGTTGAGCGGCGTGCGCAGCTCATGGGACATGTTGGCGAGAAACTCGGATTTGTAGCGGTTGGCCAACAACAATTGCTCGGCCTGCTCACGCAGCTTATGCTCGGCCGCCTTGCGCTCGCTTATGTCGATGATCACCGCCTGCACGAGTGTCTCGTCGCCACTGCGAATCGGCGACAGGCCAACCTCCAGAGGAATCATGCCGCCTTCGCGGTGCTGCCCAAACAGCTCGCGATTACCGCCCATGCGGCGCTGCTCGGGCATGGCCTGGTAACCGCGACGCAGCGCCACATGGCTGCCGCGCTGCGCCGTCGGCAGGAGCATTTCCACCGGCTCGCCGAGCAACATCTGCCGTTCGTACCCGAACAGCAACTCGGTCTGTCGATTGACCATGGCGATGCGCCCCAGGGCATCGACCAGCACGATGGCATTGGGCGACGCCTCGACCACCAGACGAAAACGCTCCTCGGCCACCTTGCGCGCACGCAGGTCCACCAGGTTGATCAGGTAGCTGCTGCCCTCGTGCAGCGGATTGAGACTGATGCTGACCGGAATCGACTCACCGCGTAACGTGCGCACCATGCGTTCGTCACTCTCGGCCAACTGCTCCTGCAGGTCTTTCGGCGATTCGATATTGGGCAGCACGCGCAACACGGTCTCACCCGGCAAGGCATTGAGCGGGCAGTCGAAGAGCTCGGCAGCGCTGCGATTGGCCATTTCGATACGGCCCCTGTCATCACAGAGCAGGGTCGCCACCGGCAGCCGTTCGACCAATAGACGAAAGCGCTCTTCGCGCTCACTCAGGGCCACGGCAGCCCGCTCACTGATCTGCAGCTTGCGCTCGCGCTGATAGAGAAAGCCGCCGACCAGAATCGACAGCAGCAGCGTCGCGGCCAGGCCCGCCCAGAGACCGAGCATGCTGCTGCGATCGACCAGGCTGCGCTCATATTCAGGGGTGCCGATCACCTCAAGCGCCCAGGTGCGGCCATACAGGGATAACTCCTGCTGACTGCGAAATCTCGGCTGCCAACCGTTGACCTTGGTTTCACCACTGATCATCTGCAAATCGGTCGCCTGCAGGTCTTTCAGGATGATGTCGAACAGACGGCTCTGAGCGCCAAGAATCCCATCGATCAGGTCATGGCTGCGAAAAGCCCCATGCACCAGGCCCAGCAATGCAGATCGCCGCTGTTCTGCGGTATTGACGGGTAACCCTGGGCGAAACACCGGCAGGTAGAGCAGTACGCCAGACTGCACGTCTACATCGACCTCCTGACGCAAGATCAGCGGCGCGCTGAGGCTGGCTTCGCCGGTCTCGACACTGCGCTCGATAGCCGTCCGCCGCACTGCTTCGCTGAGCATGTCGAAGCCAAGCACGCGCCGATTGCGCCAATCCACAGGGCTGACGTAATCGATGGGCAAATAATGCTCACGCTCACCAGAAGGGAAGATTTGATAGTCGAGGCGACCGTCGGCAGCCACCTCGGCGGCAAAGTCAGTCAGTTGCTCCGGCAGCAGATAACGTGACCAGGCCACGGCCTGAATACCAGGATAGCGATCCTGAACCTGCAACTGATCCAGAGCGCGCTCCCACTCGGCGAGCGAGACTTGATCACTGCCTATCATCAGCCCGGATACGCCGCGCAGGACCATCTCGTATGTGCGCATACGCGCCAGCACCCGCTGGCTTACGTCCTGAGCCTCCAGCTGAAAGCGGCGCTGACTGTTCTCGCGCTCTCGCTCCTGCAAAGTATTCCACTGCCAGAAAATCAGGCCACCCAACCCCAGTAGCAGGCCAAGTGCAACCAGCAGCGGCGTCCAGGGCCTTGGTGGCCGCTCGACAGCTCTGTCGTCCATTCGCTCTCCTTCGGTCATCCAGAACCAACGCGCACGGTACATCCGCACGCGGACATCACAGAACCACAGCAAGCATTCTAGTCAGGATTTGAATGAGTGGCCTTTTGCCAGAAGAGACTCGACGGGCGGTCACGGACATTGCCGCAAACGCCCTCTGACGCCTCAGTGGAATACGTCCGCAGCCGTGAATGTCAGCGACATAAAAAAGCCTCCCGGAGGGAGGCTTTAATTCAACGCGACGAGGCCTTAAAGCGGACGCAGGTTGATCTCGACACGACGGTTCTGCGCACGACCAGCATCGGTGGCGTTGCTGGCAATCGGCTGGCTCGGGCCAGCACCGTATGCAGAGATGCGCTGACCCGGCACGCCATTGGCGGTCAGGTAGTTGGCCACGCTCTGAGCGCGACGCTGCGACAGGCTCTGATTAAGCTCCTGCGAACCGGTGCTGTCGGTGTGACCGACGATGTTCACACCGTTCTTGTTAAACTCCTTGAACACCAGCACCAGCGAATTGAGGGTCGGGTAGAAGCTGCTGGAGATATCCGCCGAGTTGCTGGCGAAGGTGATATTGCCCGGCATGATCAGTTTCAGATCATCGCCGTTGCGTTGCACCTGCACGCCAGTGCCCTGCAGGGTCTGGCGCAGTTTGGCCTCCTGGGTGTCGACGTAATAGCCGTAACCACCACCGGCGGCGCCACCGACGGCCGCACCGATCAGCGCGCCTTTGGTGCGGTCCTTTTTGCTAGAAGTCGCAGCGCCGATCACCGCACCGGTCGCGGCGCCGATACCGCCATAGATGCCGGCTTTGCCGGCCTGGCTCTCGCCGGTGTAAGGGTTGGTGGTACAGCCGGCCAGCAAGGCCATGAGCGCAGTGGCTGCGATCAGATTACGCCTGGTCTTCATAACTTTTCCTTAGGATTTCTTCTGGTATCGGGCAGACATGCCGCAGCCTTCGAACCGCCAAGGCGCGGCGAAGTTCCACCCAAGCTTATCAGCCTGGGGCTATCAGAACTGCGACGCAGAGCAGATCGACCCGATACGCACCTTACTGCACACCTGGCAGCGGTCGCAGTGTCACTTCGACACGGCGATTCTGCGCACGGCCTTCAGCGGTGGCGTTGCTGGCCACCGGCTGATCCGGCCCCATACCGCGGGTACTCAAGCGACTGGGGTCGACCCCCTGCGCCAGCAGATAGTCAGCCACGCTTTGCGCACGACGCTGCGACAGCCCCATGTTGTGGCTATGCGAGCCGGTGCTGTCGGTATGCCCGACAACCTCGATGCTGTTCTGGTTGTACTGGCGGAAGGAATTGGCCAGGTTGTTCAGCGGCTGATAGAAGCTGCTGGCGATCTGTGCCGAGTCGGTAGCGAAGGTTATGTTGCCGGGCATGATCAACTGAATCACATCGCCTTGGCGCTGCACCTCGACGCCGGTGCCCTGCATGCTGCGGCGCAGTTCCTCTTCCTGCTTGTCGGCATAGTAGCCATAACCTGCCGCTGCGGCACCAGCCACGGCCGCGCCGATCAGCGCGCCCTTGCCGCGGTTGTCATGGTTGATCAGCGCACCGGCAGCCGCGCCGGCCAGCGCCCCGATACCACCGTAGGTGGCGGTGCGGTTGGAGCTCGGTGCGCTCTGATCGTAGGGGTTCTGCGAGGCGCAACCGCCAAGCAGCAGCGCAGAGGAGCAAAGGGCAATAACGGGCAGGCGGAACATGAAGTAATCTCCATGAACGGTGGATGATGGCTCTTTGAGTTCCAGCTCGGCCATTAGTGCCCTGTCACGCACGAATAAAGGGGTTCTCACGCATTTCGTCGCCAAGACGAGTATCCGGGCCATGGCCGGTGACCACGGTGGCCTCCTCGTCGAGGCTGTACAGGCGCTGCTTGATCGAACGCTCAATGGTCGCGTAATCACCTCCCCAAAGGTCGGTACGCCCGATACCCCGTCGGAACAGGGTGTCGCCGGCGATCAGCAGCTTGGCGTCCTCGAACCAGAAGCTCATCGAACCCGGCGTGTGCCCTGGCGTATGCAAGGCCACGCCGCAGCCGCAGGCCAGCTCCTCGTCATCGGCCAGCCATTTGTCTGGCGCCGGCACCGGCGTGTAAGGCACGCCGAACATGCTGCACTGCATCTCCAGATTGTCCCAGAGGAACTGATCCTCCTTGTGCAGGTGCAGCGTGGCACCGGTTTTCTCCTTCATCTGCCCCGAGGCAAGGAAGTGATCGAGGTGCGCATGGGTGTGGATGATGCTCACCACCTTGAGGCCATGAGCCTCCAGACGCGCCATGATCAGATCGGGATTGCCACCCGGATCGACCACGATGGCCTTCTTGGTAATCGGGTCGCCGATGATGGTGCAGTTGCACTGCAAAGGGCCTACTGGGAAGGTTTCGCGGATCAAGGCGGGGCGTTCGACAGAGCTCATCAGGGCACCTCATTTCGGTAATCGCCGGGCAGTTTACCGGTCCATTTGCGGAATGCACGGCGGAAGTTGGACGGGTCGCTGAAACCCAGCAACTGGGCAATTTCATACAGCGGCAAATGCGTGGTGGTCAGGTACTGCAGGGCCAGCCTTTTGCGCACGTCGTCGAGCACCTGCTGATAGCTGCTACCCATCTGCGCCAGGTGCCGGCGCAGGCTGCGGCCGCTGGTGTGCAGGGCGCTGGCGGCGCTTTCAAGATCGGGAAAATCGCCGGGGCGCGCCAGCAGCAGGCGGCGCACCCGTGTGAGCAGCCCATCCTGCACATCGAGACTGGCCAGCAGCGCTTCGCACTGTTGCTCGCACATCTGTACCGTGGCCGGGTTGGCCAGCGCCATCGGCCGTTGCAGGTAGTGCTGGGGCAAGCGCAGCCAATGAAAAGGCTGCTCGAACTGCGCGGCCACACCGAACACCTCGGCATAGCGCTCAGCATAGTCTGGTGCAGGATGAGCGAAGCCGACGGCCAAGCCCTGCAACTCTTCCCCCAGGAGAAAGCGCGCAATGGTATGGATGCTGGTCAGCAGGCCTTCGGCGGTAAAACGCGATTGCGGCCCCAAGGGGAAAGACTCGACAGCGCGTAATTCCATGTCCTCGCCCTGCTCCACCAGCTCCAGCTCGAAGGACAGGCCGAGCACGCGATAGTATTTCAGGGCGAACTGCAGCGCCTTGCCCAAATTGGCGCTGGACAGCACCGCGTAACCGAGAATGCCGTGGGTGGAGACGTTCAGGCGCTGGCCCAGTACCAGGCCAAGCGCCGGTTCGCCGCACAGCTCCAGCGCAGCCTGAGTCAGATGGTGAAAGTCGATAAAGGACAGTCGGGCATTGGGACTGCCAAGCACTTCTGGGCGTACCCGCGCGGCGGCAAACAGCTCGGCACGTGCCAGACCAAGCTCTTCGGCCAGCGCCAGCAATGCCTCAGCGTAGGCAACGGGAACCAGTTCGGCGTTGAAGTTGAGGGTTTGTTTCATGAGTTCGTTGTTCTGGCGACTGGCCGCAAATGACCTTCCCGATTGCGAACCTTAGCTCAGCGAATCCACGCTCGCTGCCCTGCTGCTGCCCCAACTTTCTGCTGGAAAAACGCACTGGCCGGATATGACTGCCACCTTGGCTGTTACGAACCTGTGCCCAGCGGTGCATGACGCTCATAGTGGGAACCAGTCAAACAGCGCAATGGAGTTCTCATGGCCAGCACTACACCGGAAGGATTGCAGATTTGTCCCAGACACATGGATTTCGATCTGCCCAACCCGCTGCCGCGCCACTGGAACGGCGGCGACGCCTTCAAGACCCATTTGTTCGATGCCATGTCGGTGTTGTTTCCCGACGGCGAGCGTTTCTTCATCGACTCGGTACGCCATTTCCGCAACCGCATCGACGACCCGGTGCTCAATGAACAGATTCGCGGTTTCATCGGCCAGGAGGGCCACCACAGCCGTGAACATCTCGAATATAGCCAGCGCCTGCGCGACCTGGGTTACGACGTAGAGCGCATCGAGAAACGCGCCCAGACGCGCATCCGCTACACCCAGAAGAGGTTCTCGCCACAACGCCAGCTGGCTGCAACCGCAGCGCTGGAGCACATCACCGCGATCATGGCCGATGGCTTGCTGAGAAATGGCGCGTACATGGCCGACGCACACCCGGCCTTGGCTCGCTTGTGGCGTTGGCATGCGCTCGAGGAAACCGAGCACAAGGCGGTGGCTTTCGACGTATACAACCAGGTGTGCGGCAGCCGCAAGCTGCTGCGCCGGGCAATGCTCATGGGCACCTTCTTCTTCGTGCTCGACACCACGCGCGGCCTGGCACACATGCTCAAAGTGGACGGCCTATTGTGGAACTGGCGCGTATGGCGCGACGGCATCCGCTGGATGTGGGGCAAGGAAGGCGTGTTCCGCCCGCTGATCAGCACTTATCTGGACTTCTTCAAGGACGGCTTCCACCCCTGGAAACACAACAACCTGGACCTGTTGCACGCCACCCGCGAGGAGTTTGACGGTACCCCGCTGATTCAGGCTGGAGCCGCCTGAAACGCAGCACCTGCCACGTAATACAAACAAGCCCGGAATCTGTCCGGGCTTGTTGCGTGGCCCGGGTTTTCTCTGGGCCTTTCCAGGGCAAACTCAACCCAGCAGAAATCTCATTGCATCGGCCGCGCTCTGTTCGGGAATTTCTTCCATGGGAATATGCCCGACACCCGGATAGACCCTGACCTGAACACCTGGCAGATCACGCTGCCAATGCGGCACATGTTTGGGTGAGATCCAACGATCGCGATCACCCCACATGAGCAGAGTTGGCGCCTTGATCAGCGCAACCCGCTCTGGCGTCGTGTGCAGCTCCTCCTTGTTGACCTTCAGTAGCACGCGGAAGATCTCCATCATGCCGCGGCGGTTACCCGGGCGTCGCGACAAATCGTCATAGCGCTCGACCACACCTGGCTTTATCCGCCCAGGCTCACCGTAGACCTCCTTGACGCCCTGGGCGATCAAGGCGCGCGGCATCCACATCGGCATGGCGACAGTAGCACCGGGCAACGCGGCCGCAGCGATCATCCACGGCACCTTGTGCATGGGATAGCCGGCCGGGTCGATCAGCACCAGCTTGCCGACGCGCTGCGGCTGAGCCAGGGCGAAGTTCCAGGCGATATAGCCGCCAAGGGAGTTGCCGGCGATATCGGCCTTGCCCACCTGCAGGTAATCGAGCAGTTGGCCAAGCACGTGCATCATTCGCTCGACCGAATAGACGCCGTCGCGCGCCGGACCGGTGAGGCCGAACCCCGGAACGTCGAAGCGGATGATGCGGTAATGCGGGGCGAAAGCCTGCACCCACCCGTCCCAGGTGTGCAGCGAAGCGACCACGCCGTGGATCAGTACCAACGCCGGTTTGTCACGGCTGCCTTCGTCACGGTAATGGACATTGAAGCCGTCAATCTCGACATAGCGAGAACCCTGAGCAGCATTGCCATAACGCGATTTCAGGCGCTCCAGCGGCAGAGGCCCGAAGCCCAGACGGGCAAAACCTGCAGCCAACGGCGGTTGCAGAGACAGTCTATTGGCAGACATGTGCGATACCTCGACACTTGCAGTAGGTATCCGCGATCAGAGCATGAGTAGGCACCAAACACCGCCCAACCTAGGTTGAGCCAAGCACCGTCTTGATCGGCTGCTGCAATGTCCAGATCAACGCAGTAGGCCGAGGCCCTTGGCCCGCGCCACCGCCTGAGTACGCCGCTCGACGCCAAGTTTGCTGTTGATGTGACGGGCGTGGGTCTTGACCGTATGCAAGGAGATGAACAGACGCTCGCTGATCTCCTGATTGGAACAGCCACGCGCGATCAACTGCAGCACGGCCAACTCGCGGCCACTGAGTTTTTCCGTCAGGCCACCCGCCTCTACGACCACCTCCTCGTCCGAATCCCCACTGCCTGGCAACTGCGCGAGCAGTGCTTCGCGCAGCGGACACGGCGGACGCAACTGCAGACGCTCGCGCAGCCAGCGCGGCTGATGCTGCAACAGCTCGATGAAAGGCAGCAGCGCACCGCCCTGCGCGAGATCCTGGCAACTGTCGAGCTGCTGCTGTGCCTCTCGCTCTCGCCCGGTCTGCTTCAGTAACTGGGCGAGCTGCGCCTGCGCCGCCAAGCCGACCAATTGACCGCCCAGCCCCTGTGCACGCTGCTGCAACGCACGCAGACGGCGCTCCGCATGCTCCAGCTCGCCCTGCAAACGCTCCAGAGCCGCCTGCTGCAGATCGATATGCAACGCCAGCTGCGGGTGAAACTCCGGCGCCAATGCTCGCCCCTGCTCACCATAGGTTTCCGCCAACTGAGGCAACCAGGCGGCAGCCAACTCGACCTGTCCTTGCCGCAGCCACAGCTCACATTTGATCAGCGTGATCATCGCCAGGTAATAGATCGCCGGCACATCCCAGACATGCATCAAGCGTTCGGCCTCACCCAGCAGGGCAAACGCCTCGGCTGGCCGTCCATCACGCCCTTCCAGGCTGGCCAGCACGCAATAGCCAATCAACGCACCGACGTCGCGGCAAGCCCTGGCTTCGGCAATCCCCACCCGTAAGCGCTCTACGGCCTGAGGCTGCAGACGCAAACTAAGCAGATAGCCCTCATAAATCGTCAACCGCGCCCGCACCGAGTAACTACGCTGTGCCGGCAAACGCTGCACCAGCAGCAATCCCTGGTGCACCTCCTCCTGCGCGCGCAGCACCTCACCACGGGCCTGCAGCACGCGGGCGCGCTCGTAATGGGCAAGCGCCTCGAGCAGAGGATTGTCGATACGCTGCGCCAGCTCCAGAGCGTCGCGGTTCAGCCCACGCGCACGCCACAGATCGCCACGCACCATGGCCAGGTTGGACAACGCCGACAGGCACATGAAGTGCGGGCCATAACGCTCCGCCGGTAAACCGGCCAAGGCCTCGCTGCATTGCAGCTCGGCACGCGCACCATCGCCGCGGCCACGGGCGATGACCCCATCGAGCGCCTGCCATTGCGCCAGCAGGCTGCGCTGGGCGGCAGGCTCGGCAGCCGGCAGGAAGCGCGCCAACTGATCAAGCAGCTCTTGTGCGGCATCCAGCTGACAGGCCAATGCCAGCGCCCAACCATAGAGCATGATCAGCCGCGGTGTGCTGGCCAGCAAATCGTCCGGCAGATTGGTTTTCCAGCGCAGCAGCATGGCGATGTTCTGTTCCGCCAGCATCTGCTCCTCGGACAGGTTCTGCACCAGGCTGGCGGCCACGTCGGCCTGCCCCGCCAGCAGTGCCTGCTCGATGGCGGCATCCAGCATGCCTTGCGCAGCGAACCAGCGACAGGCACGCAGGTGAGCACTACCGCGCGAGCGGCTCACCCCATCGGCAGGGCGCGCATTGAGCAAGTCGGAAAACAGGTGGTGATAGCGAAACCAGCGGCCCTGTTCGTCAAGCGGCACCAGAAATACCTGATTGGCCTGCAACTGGCGGATGATCGCGGCGCTGTCATGGCTGTCACGAACCGCATCGCACAGCTCAGCGCAGAAGCGCTCCATGCAGGCGGTTTCATAAAGGAACTGTTGCACTTCGACGGGCTGCCGCTCGATGACTTCCTCGAGCAGGTATTCACGGATAAGCCCTTCACCGCCGTGCAGTTGAAGCACCTCGCCAGCTTCCGCCAGTTCCTCGACAGCCAACAGCCAGAGGCGTAAGCCAGCGATCCACCCCTCGCTGCGCTGCAGAATCCCGCTGACCTGCTGCTGCTCGAGGCGCGCGCCCTGACTTGCCAACAGCGCGTCGAGCTCGGCAGCCGTCAGACGCAGATCCTGCTCGTTGAGCTCCAGCAACTGTCGCGACAGACGCAGGCGCGCCAGGTGCCAGTCAGGCCGCTGACGACTGGTGACCAACAGCAGCACACCAGGAGGTAAATGGTTGAGGAAGAATTGCAGACAACGATCCAGCACCGGCCCCTGCGCCAGATGGTAGTCGTCCAGCACCAGCAACAGCGGTTGACCATCATCGAGTTGCTGGGTCAGCTCATCGAGTAAACCGTCAAGCCACTGCTCGAATGCGAAGGGTTGGTGGCGCTGGCGCATCTTCAGCAGCCCGAGCGCTTCCTCGCCGAGGCCAGGGTAGAGCTGCTGCAGCCCGCTCAGGAGACGCTCGAGAAAGCGCCCCGGATCATGATCGCGCTCGCTCAGCCCGAGCCAGAGGCTGTGCCAGTGATCGGGTAGTCGTTCGCAGAACTCGATGGCCAGCGAGCTTTTGCCAAAGCCTGCTGGCGCACTGACCAGCAGCAATCGCCCTTGCAGACCCTTCTCAAGACGCTCGCACAGTCTGGGCCGCGGCATATGTCCTGCCGGCAGCGGCGGACGATAAAAACGCGCTTCCACCGGCGTGGCCGGCGTGCAGGGAAAACCTGGCGAGCGGGAGAGATCTGTCATCGGCCTATTCTTGGAAGTCTTCTATGTGCATCGGCGGGCTCGATCTGAACCCAGCCTAGCGACTTGCAATGGCCATTTGAAGCGCCCGCTACAGTCCGTAACGAAAAAGCCGGCGCAAGGCCGGCTTCATCGTGTTGCCTGAGGCAGGTTTTAGCGAACGCCAGCCTGACGCAGAGCGGCCGGGGTGAAGTCGCTGCCCGAGGCCTTATAGTTGAAGTCGTAGGCTTGTTTCTCCTCGTTCTTCATACCCAGGGCCAGGTAGCGACCGGACAGCAGGTCGTAAAGGGTTTCCACGGTGTACCACGGCACTTGCTTGTCGTAGTAGTACTGGGCATGCGCCTCAGCTACGCGCCACAGGGTGCCACGGCCATCGTAGTGGTCGATCAAAGCAGCTTGCCAGGTGTCCTCGTCGATGTAGAAGTCACGCTTGGCATAGATGTGGCGCTCACCCGACTTCAGGGTCGCAGTCACGTGCCATACACGGTGTAGCTCGTAACGAGTCAGGTCCTGGTTGATATGGCCAGCCTTGATGATGTCGGAGTACTTCAGGCTGGGCGAATCGAGCTTGTAGGCGTTGTAGGGGATATAGATCTCCTTCTTGCCTTCCAGTTTCCAGTCGTAACGATCCGGCGCACCGTTGTACATGTCGAGGTTGTCCGAGGTACGCAGGCCGTCAGCTGCGGTGCCCGGGCCATCGTAGGACACCTGCGGCGCACGGCGCACGCGACGTTGACCGGCGTTGTACAGCCACGCCAGACGCGGCTCTTTCACCTGATCGAGCGTCTCGTGTACCAACAGTACGTTACCAGCCAGACGCGAAGGCGCAGTCACCCGCTGTTTGAAGTAGAACAGCACGTTGCTGGACTTGCTCGAGTCGTAATCAGTCAACGCATCGCGAAAGACGAACTCGTCCTGGAAGTAGACCAGCGAGTAGGAACCGTTCGGCTGCGGAGTCGCCTGGGTCACCAGACGACGCACGCTGCCACCGCGGTAGCGGGTGATGTGGTTCCAGATCACTTCCAGACCGTTCTGCGGGATCGGGAAGGGGTTGGCGGTCTGGAAGTTCTCCAGGCCGTTGCCACCTTCCACCATCCTGGTGTTCACCGCGTTCTGCTTGGTCGCCTCGAGCACCGCAGCCGGCAGGCTGGCCGAACGGTGAGTCGGATAGACCGGCATCCTGTAGCTGTCCGGGTAGCGCTTGAACATGGCCAACTGGCCGGGGGTCAGCTTGTCCTTGTACTGCTCGACGTTCTGCGCGGTGATGGTGAACAGCGGCTGCTCGTTGGCGAACGGATCGGCCAAAAAGCCACGCGGATCGACCGCACCGGCGTTGGCCGGCAGACCGCCAGTCCAGGCTGGGATCGACCCATCGGCATTGCCTGCCATCTCGGCGCCTACCGGAGTCAGGGTGTTGCCCAGCTTCGCAGCCTCGTCAGGCGACACTGCCGCCATCACGCTGGTCGCCAGCAGAGACAGGGTCAGCACGCCGGATTGCAACAGGTTTTTTTTCACGTTCATCTGCATAGTGTCCTTATTCCTCGTTCGCATTTAGAAGCTCACGCCGAAGCTGACGGCCAGGAAGTCGCGGTCGACCAAAGTGTTGTAGTCGCCGCCGAAGAAGTTGGTGTAGGAGAGGCTGGTGGTGTAGGTGTTCTGGTATTCGGCATCGAGTCCGATGCTGATGGCCTTGGCGCCTTCGTTGAACACCGGCCCATAGCCGTCCACGTCATGGGACCAGGCTACATTCGGCTTGAGGTTGATACCGGCGAACACGTTGTTGTAGTCGAGGATGCCACGCGCCCGGTAGCCCCAGGAGCCGGAGGTGTAGAAGCCATGCCGGCCGTTCATGGCGATGGCGCTCGCATCGTTGTAACCGCCGTAGATCGCATCGCGGCCATAACGTACCTTGTCCAGGCTTTCCAGGCCACCGATGCGGGTGTAGCCGATCTCGCCGACCAGGGTCATCCGCTCGGCGCCGAGTACCTGATCGATGAAGTGGGTGAAGGTGGTCTGCAACTGGGTGACTTCCTTGCGGTTGTAACCTCGGTGCGCCTGCCCGGCCTGGGCCAGCGCCGCCGATACGTTGCCGACGGCCAGCGCACCGCCGATGCCGCTGGCCAACCAGCCGGTAGTGTCGACTGTATTGATCTGCAGCGGCATGTTCGGCCGGTAGCTGATCTCGCCCTGCCACGCGGTGCCGGTGGGCAGGGTGGTCGAGAAGCTGGCGCCATACAGGCGGATGTCTTCCGGGTAGTCCAGGAAGTAGCTGCCGGTTCCCAGCAGGCCCAGGGAAACGAATGGCGTCTGGAAAGCCGCCGGAAGACCTCCCGCGGTAGTCGCGATGGCGGCAATGGATGCCGCATCGGCATTGATGTAGCTCACGTTCGGCGTGCGGCTATGGTAGTTGAGCGCATACAGGCCGTATTCGGCCTCGTCGCCCAGCCAGCGCAGGGCCACGCCCCACTGGCCGCTGTCGCGCGCATCGTTGTCTCCGGCACGGCGCAGCATGACACCCTCGGAGCTGCCGGCGGCTCCCACGGCGCCCAGGGCGCCGGCCAGTCCCGCGGGATAGCTCTGCACATGGTAGTTGCTGGCACAACCATCCTGCAGCACGTCGACGGCGAAGAAGGTACCGCAGTTGTCGACGACCGTCTGGTCCCACTCCAACTGGTAGAAGGCCTCGGCAGACAACCGGTCGGTCAGACTCTGAGCCACATAGAGCATATTGACCGGGATCAGGCCTTCCTTGACCTCGGCACCTGGGCGGCGGAAGGCGGCGACGTCGACCGGGTTGATCGCGTTGATGCCGTTGATGATGAAGGTGCTCTCACCCCAGCTCACCACCTGCTTGCCCAGACGTACCGATCCAGGCTGGTCACCGATCGCGTAGTTGTGGTAGATGAAGGCGTCGAGAATCTCGGCCCCCGATGACTGTGCTCCCTCCTTGCGGTTGCTATCGCTGATGTCCTTGAAAAGGCGGCTTTCGTCCTTCAGTTCGAAGTCATACCAGTACTTGCCGCGCACGAATACGCCGGTGTCGCCGTATTTAAGTTCAAGATCGTGGATACCCTTGAAGATCTTCGAGAAGGTCTCGCCGCGCTTGAAGTTCAGGCGGCCGTCGTCACCGGTCTGGGTGAAGCCGGTACCGCCATTGGACGAACCGATCAGGTCACGATCCCGTTTGGCGGTCGACCAGCTCGCCCCCACCGACAGCGACGAATCGAACTGCCCTTCGATCTCACCGATATTGAAAGTGACGCCGAATGCCGGAGCGGCAAGGGTGGAAGCGAGGCTGACGGCCAGCGGCAGTTTTGCCAGGCGCCAGTAGGGTTTTGTTTTTGTTGTCA
Source organism: Pseudomonas sp. GW6 (assembly GCA_048065775.1). Taxonomy (GTDB): domain Bacteria; phylum Pseudomonadota; class Gammaproteobacteria; order Pseudomonadales; family Pseudomonadaceae; genus Aquipseudomonas. The sequence continues at coordinate 4,539 of JBLUOL010000022.1, read as the reverse complement.
TCGACGCTACTCCATGTGTTTTTTGTTATGGATGCTTGGACTATAGCCAGCAGGTGGTACTGCTTGATCCCTCGAAAGTGTGATTTGCAGCCCCCAGCCACTCTGGCTCGCAGGTTTCAGACCCTGCCCCTAGCCAAGCATGGACGTGAAACAGCAATTAGCAAGCCAAACGCTTGTTTGACTGAGCGGTCACTTTAACCGCCCAGTCAATTCGCACCTCACAGCGTGGACAGAAACGCACTACCGGCTTCTTGCCATTGGGCGATTTCGACGCGAATGCGCTTCTTGTCCAGTTTGCCGACGCTGGTCTTGGGAATTTCGGTAACAAGCGCGATTTGCGTGGGAATCGCCCACTTGTTGATGTGGCCTTGCTCGACGAAAGGCTTGAGATGCTCCTTCAAGCCTTTGGCATCCAGCCCCTGCTCTTCGCGCAGTACCAGCAGCGCAAACGGGCGCTCGCCCCACTGTGGGTCGGGCACACCCACCACCGCCACTTCACGTACCGCCGGGTGACGACTGATCAGGTCCTCCAGCTCCAGCGAGGAAATCCACTCACCGCCAGTCTTGATCACATCCTTGATTCGGTCGCGGATTTCGATGAAACCCATACCGTCGATGGTCGCCACATCACCCGTGTGGAGCCAACCATGTGCCCAAAGCTCCTCGCCCTTCTCAGGCTCACGGAAATAGCCCTGGGTCAGCCAGGGCGCGCGCAGCACCAGCTCGCCCTGGGACTCACCGTCGCTCGGCAGCAATTTGCCGTCGGCATCCATGATTGCTGCTTCCACCAGCGGCACCGGAATACCAGCCTTGATTCGATAGGTGGTGCGCTCGTCCTCGCTACCGGCGCGCAGCTCTTCATTGAGGTAAGCGCAGGAAATCAGCGGGCAGGTCTCGGACATGCCATAGGCCGCTGTCAGCTGGATGCCGCGCGCCTTGGCCGCCTCGTAGAGGGAGCGATTGAGCGCGCTACCACCGATGATCATCTTCATGCCGCCGAAATCATGGCCCTGCGCACCTGGCGCGCTCAGCAGCATCTGCAGAATGGTCGGCACGCAGTGGGAGAAGGTGACCTTTTCTTCCTTGATCAGGCGGCAGAGCATGTCCGGCTCATAGCGACCGGGGTACACCTGCTTGACCCCGAGCATGGTGGCCACGTACGGCACACCCCAGGCATGCACATGGAACATCGGCGTAATGGGCATGTAGACATCGTCGTTGCCCAGCAGACGGATGCTGTCGAGTCCGCCCATGGTGGTCGCCATGGACATGGTGTGCAGCACCAGTTGCCGATGAGTGAAGTACACGCCCTTGGGGTTGCCAGTGGTGCCGGTGGTATAGAAGGTGGTGGCCACCGAATTCTCGTCGAAATCGGCGAAGTCATAGTGCGGGCTGGCGGCTGACAACAGGCTCTCGTACTCGCCAACGAGGTTCGGCAACTCGGCGGTCTTGTCCTCACCATCGGTCAGCAGCAGGGTCTTTTCGACGGTGGTGAGTTGCCCGGCAATGCCGTTGTAGAGCGGCACGAACTCACTGTTGACCAGCACGAAACGGTCTTCGGCATGGTTCATGGTGTAGAGGATCTGATCCGGCGACAGGCGGATGTTGATGGTATGCAGCACCGCGCCGAGCATGGGAATGGCGAACATGCATTCGAGGTAGCGGTGACTGTCCCAATCCATCACCGCCACGGTATCGCCGGCCTTGACCCCGGCTTCGCTGAGCACATTGGCCAACCGTGCGACACGCTCGTTGAAGGTGGCGTAGCTGTAGCGCAGCTTGTCGCGATAGACGATTTCGCGGGTTTTCTCGTAGCGACTGCCAGATAACAGCAGGCGCTTGATCAGCAACGGATAGGCATGAGCATTGTCGGCGGGGGGAATCAGTCGGGTTTGCAGCATGAAATCACCTTGAGGCACGCTAGAAATTGGTATGCAGCGACTCTAGAGCGGCTCGCGCAGCACTCAATCAGCCCAAAGAATGATTTGCCATGTGACCCTATGGCCATTTTTAGTCACAGGTTAGAATCAAGCCAACCTGCCAGTCCTGAAAAAGACTGTATTCCACGACAATTTCAATTCGAGGTAACAGCATGTCCGATATCGTCATCGTCAGCGGCGCACGCACCCCCATGGGTGGCTTCCAGGGCAGCCTGGCCAGCGTACCGGCTGTCGAACTGGGTGCCGCCGCCATCCGTGAAGCCGTCAAGCGTGCCGGTATCGAGCCGGCCGACGTACAGGAAGTGATCATGGGCTGCGTGCTGCCCGCCGGCCTCAAACAAGGCCCGGCCCGTCAGGCATCGCTCAATGCCGGCCTACCCGCCGCCACGGGCTGCACCACCATCAACAAGCTGTGTGGCTCGGGCATGAAGGCGGTGATGATGGCTTTCGACTCGCTTAAAGCCGGCAGCAATCAGGTGATGATCGCCGGCGGCATGGAAAGCATGTCCAACGCGCCTTATGTGCTGGAAAAAGCCCGTACCGGCCTGCGCATGGGCCATGGCGAGATCAAGGACCATATGTTCCTCGACGGTCTGGAGGACGCACGCACTGGCCGCCTGATGGGCTCCTTTGCTCAGGAAACGGCCGACCAGTACGGCATCACCCGCGAGGAAATGGACGCCTATGCCATCGAATCGCTACGTCGCGCGCAGGCGGCGATCAAGGACGGCTCGCTGGACGCCGAGATCGTCCCGATCACCGTTACTTCGCGCAAGGGCGAAGTGGTGGTCAAGGATGACGAACAGCCGCTGACGGCCAACCTGGACAAAATCCCGACACTCAAACCCGCTTTCAAGAAAGACGGCACCATCACCGCCGCCAACGCCAGCTCGATTTCCGATGGCGCCAGCGCGCTGCTATTGATGACCGCTGATGAAGCCGCCAAGCGCGGTCTCAAGCCGCTGGCCAAGGTGGTTGCCCATGCTACCCAGAGCCAGGCCCCGAGCGAGTTCACCCTGGCCCCCATCGGCGCCATGAGCAACCTGCTGAAAAAAACCGGCTGGAGCAAGGACCAAGTCGATCTGTTCGAGATCAATGAAGCCTTCGCCATGGTGACCATGCTGGCCATGCGCGAACACGGCCTGGATCACGCCAAGGTCAACGTCTTCGGCGGTGCCTGCGCCCAGGGTCACCCGGTCGGTTCTACCGGCTCGCGGATCATCCTCACCCTGATCAACGCCCTGCAGAAAAAAGGCGGCAAACGCGGTATCGCCTCGCTGTGCATCGGCGGCGGCGAAGCGACAGCAGTGGCCATTGAACTGCTGTAAACCAGCCCATCACCAAAGAGCCCCGCAGTTGCGGGGCTCTTTCGTTTAGCGCATTTCGGTCAGCGCCAGCTTCACACCAATCCCGACCAACACTGCGCCCATCAGCCGATCGAACCAATGCCCCATGCGGGCAAAGCCGGCGCGCACGCGTTGCTGGCTGAACAGCCAGGCCACCAGGCAGAACCAGAACGCCGTCGCCAATGCCAGATAGAGGCCATAACCGGCCTGCACCGCCACTGGCGTATGCGGGTTGATCACCACGGTGAACAGCGACAGGAAGAACAGCGTCGCCTTGGGATTCAAGCCATTGGTGATGAACCCCGTGACGAAGGCACCACGACCGCTGCGCTCGCCTGCTGCCAGGTTCAGCTCGGCACTGGCCGGATCGGCCGGTCGCGCGCGCAGCGCCTTGATGCCGATATACAGCAGGTAGGCCGCCGCCAGCCATTTCAGCGCGTTGAACAGGACGATCGACTGCGACACGATCAGGCCGATACCGAGCAACGAATAAGTGACGTGGACGAGAATCCCGCTGCCCACACCCAAAGCCGTGAACACCCCGGCACGGCGACCGAAGCCCACGCTCTCACGCACGACGATGGCGAAATCCGGCCCCGGACTGGCCACCGCCAGCAGGTGAATCAGGGCAACAGTGAGAAATTCACTCCAGTACATGGCGGCTCCGCATCGACGATTAAGGTCTGGTAGGCTCGCCAATCTACTCCTGCGATCTTCCTGCGAAAAGGTACAGCTGATGAGCAACAGCCACCGCGCCGTCTTCCTCGACCACGCCTCCCTCGACCTTGGCGACCTCGACATGCAACCGCTGCATCAGGCCTTCGCCGAGCTGACCCTGCACGCGAACACGCGTCCGGATCAGGTCGCCGAACGCCTGCAAGGGGCCCAGGTCGCCATCAGTAACAAGGTGCCGTTGGACGCCACCACCTTCACTGCCTGCCCAGAGTTGAAACTGGTTCTGGTAACCGCTACCGGCACCAACAATATCGACCTGAAAGCCGCCAGTGCCCATGGTGTGACCGTGTGCAACTGCCAGGGCTATGGCACGCCATCGGTGGCACAACACACCTTGATGTTGCTGCTGGCCCTGGCCACGCGCCTGCCCGACTACCAGCGCGATATCGCTGCCGGTCGTTGGCAACAAGCCAGTCAGTTCTGCCTGCTCGATCACCCCATCGTCGAACTCGAAGGCAAGACTCTGGGCATGCTCGGCCATGGCGAACTGGGCGGCGCCGTCGCCCGCCTGGCCGAAG
>JBLUOL010000021.1:0-42115 GCA_048065775.1 Pseudomonas sp. GW6 | reverse complement strand
CACACCCCAGGTGGCGTCGGTGGGTGCCCAGAAACCGGGGATCAGGCGCCGATAGCTGTTCAGGGTCGGCGCCACCATGCACAGGAATTCCGGCATCAGACGCTGCTGCCCCGCGAGAAAATGCCGCTGCAGCTTGCTCATGTTGTGCGCCTGATCGGGGTCGTAGAAGGCCGACTTGTCGCTTGCACGGTCGCGCAGCGAAACATGGATGTGCCCGCTCTGCCCCGGGTACTTGCCCGACCACTTGGCCATGAACGTAGCCATCAGCCCGTTGCGCTGGGCCAGTACCTTCATGAAGGTCTTGAACAGCGCGCCCTTGTCCGCCGCCGCCTCGGCGCGGTCATAGGCGATGGCCGCCTCGAGCACGCCCGGCCCGGTCTCGGTGTGCAGACCCTCGATGGGGAAGTCCATCGCCTCACCCATTTCGAGAATCTGGTGATAGAGCTCGGCATGCACCGAGTTGCGGATCATCGAGTAGCCGAACCAGTCCGGCGTGAATGGCTTTAGATCGCGAAAACCCTTGGCCCGTGCCGAGTCCGGGGTTTCATCGAACATGAAGAATTCGTACTCCAGCGCGGCATAGGGCTCGAACCCCATGTCCTGGCAGCGCTGGATCACCCGCCGCAACGTACCGCGCGGGCACACCGCCTCGGCCTGCTGATCGAACTCGGCGAGAAACAGCAGCATGCCGTTCTCGAAGGGAATCTCGCGGCAGGTATGCGGCAGGATGCGCACCGGTGCGTCCGGGTAGCCACTGTGCCAGCCGGTGTACTGGGCGTTGTCGTAGAGCTGATCCTTGACGTCCCAGCCGAGCACCACATCGCAGAAGGCGAAGCCGTGCTCAAGGGCGGAGAAGAACTTGCTGCGGCTCATGTACTTGCCGCGCATCACCCCATCGTTGTCGAACAGACCGACCTTGACGTGGCTCAGGCCACGCTCCTCGACGATGCGCCGGGCATCGCCCAGGGTCTTTACATCCCGTGGTTTGAACATGCTAACCCCTGTGTCTTGTTGTTATCGCGGGCGGGTTCAGCGAAGGGCTGGGCATCCATGACCGGCCAGGCAAGGCCGACGACGCACGAGCGCAGCACGACGCGTGTGACAGCGTCCGTTTCAGGCTCATAGAGTGTGGTACAGGATTGCCGGGATGGCAGGGAAGCGGCGGGAAAAATCTGGCTGGCGCGATGCTGTGCGGGATAGAACCGCGCCCGTACCGCTCGGTACGGGCGCTCTGGCTCACTCAAATGACATCAACGATAAGGCGCCCCGGCCTTGGCCATCAGTGCGTTGTACTTCTTGAAGATATCCACCACCTTGGCGCAGCGCGGGCTGGTCTTGGCGATTTCGTCCCAGAACTTCAGCGCCTCGGCTTCCACCGTGGCCCATTCCTCTGCAGGGATGGAAGTCAGCTCAAGCTTGCCGCCCTCGACCCGCAGCTGCGCCTCGCCGCCCCAGTACCAGTGCTGGCGGTAGTAGTTGGAGCTATCCATGCACAGCTTGAACAGGGTCTTGAGGTGCTCCGGCACTTCCGCCCACTTGTCCGAGTTGGCGAAGTAGGAACCGCACCAGGCACCGGAGATGTTGTTGGTGAGGAAGTACTTGGTGACGTTGGCCCAGCCGACGGTGTAGTCCTCGGTGATGCCGGACCAGGCGATGCCGTCCAGCTCTCCAGTCTGGATCGCCACCTCGACGTCTTCCCAGGGCAGGGTCACCGGAATCACGCCGAAGCGGGCGAGGAACTTGCCGGCTGTGGGGAAGGTGAAGATGCGCTTGCCCTTGAGGTGTTCGAGCTTGGTGATCGGCTGCACCGTAGCGAAGTGGCAGGGGTCCCAGGCGCCGGCGCCGAGCCAGGTGACGCCCTTGACCTCGCCGTAGGCCTCGGCCCAGATCTCGTTGAGGCCGTACTGCTCGAACAGCACCGGCACGTCGAGGCTGTAGCGGGTGGCGAAGGGGAAGTAGCCACCGAACACCGAGACGTCCACAGGCGCGGCGATGGAGTCGTCGTCGCTCTGCACTGCGTCGATGGTGCCGCGCTGCATGGCGCGGAACAGCTCGCCGGTGGGCACCAACTGGTCGGCGAAGTACAGCTGGATCTCCATCTGGCCGTTGGCGGCCTTGTTGAAGGCGTCGATCGACGGTTTGATCACGTGCTCGGCCAGCGCCGGGCCGGCGTAGGTCTGCAGGCGCCAGGTGATCTTCTTCGGCTCGGCGGCATAGATGTGCGACGAACCGAGGCTAGCGGTGCCAACGGCACCGGTGGTGACCGCGGCGGTCTTGAGGAAATCGCGTCTCGTACTCATGCTGGTCTCTCCAATAGTGTCGATGCAGATGCAATACAACCGCTTATTGCCGCCGCGTGCACCGCGGCGGCCTCACCAGTGACCGGCAGGCGCCGGCTCGACTGCTGGCGCGCGGGGCGCGCCGATTTCCGAAAATCAGCCACCGTAGTGCAGCTGCGGTAGCCACAGCGCCAGCTGCGGGAAGATCATCACCAGGATCAGGGTCAGGATCATCACCAGCACGAAGGGGGTGACCGAGACATAGATGTCGCGCAGGCTCACCTCGGGCGGGGCCATGGCGCGCATGAGGAACAGGTTGTAGCCGAACGGCGGGGTCATGTAGGCGATCTGGCAGGTGATGGTGTAGAGCACGCCGTACCACACCAGGTCGAAGCCCAGCGCGCCGACCAGCGGGATGTAGAGCGGCGCGACGATGACCAGCATGGCGGTGTCGTCGAGGAACATGCCCATGATGATGAACGACAGCTGCATCATGATGAGGATCTGCCAGGGCCCCAGGTGCAGGCTGTCGACGAAGAAGCCCTCGATCGCACGCACCGCGCCGAGTCCGTCGAACACCGCGCCGAAGCACAGCGCGGCGAGGATGATCCACATGAACATGCAACTGATGGCCAGGGTCTTGCGCAGCGTCTCCTCCATCACCTGGCGGTTCAACCGGCGCTTGACCAGCGCCATCAGCATGGCGGCGGCGGCGCCGACCGCGGAGCTTTCCACCAGGCTGGTGTAGCCCAGCAGGAACAACCCGGTCATGGCGAAGAAGATGAACAGGGGCGCCAGCCCGGCGCGCAGCAGCAACAGCTTTTCCCGGCGGCTGACCTGCAACCGCTCGGCCTCGGCCAGGGGCGGGCCGAGCTGCGGCTGCAGGCGGCAGCGCACGACGATGTAGAGGGCGAACAGGCTCGCCATCAGCAGCCCGGGAATGGCCCCGGCCAGCCACAGCTGGCCGACCGGCTGACGGGCGATCATGCCGTACAGCACCAGCACCACGCTGGGCGGGATGAGGATGCCCAGCGAGCTGCCGGCCTGAATCACCCCGGTGACCATGATCTTGTCGTAGCCGCGGCGTAGCAGCTCGGGCAGGGCGATGCTGGCGCCGATGGCCATGCCGGCCACGCTCAGCCCGTTCATCGCCGAGATCACCACCATCAGGCCGATGGTGCCGATGGCCAGCCCGCCCGGCAGCGGCCCCATCCACACGTGGAACATCTTGTACAGGTCTTCGGCCAGGCCGGACTCGGAGAGCATGTAGCCCATGAACACGAACATCGGCAGGGTCAGCAGCGGGTACCACTTCATCAGTTTCATCGCCGCGCTGAAGGCCATCTCCGAGCCGCCGTCGCCCCACAGCAGCAGCGCCGCGGCGGCGGCGACGAAGCCGATGGCGCCGAACACGCGCTTGCCGGTGAGCAGCAGCAGCATCATCGAGGAGAACATCAACAGTGCGATCAGCTCGTAGCTCATCAGAGCGTCTCCCCACGGGCTGCGTACAAATCCTTGAAGAAGGTGGCGATGGCCTGCAGCAACATCAGCAAGATGCCGAAGCACATCACCAGTTTGATCGGCGCCATATAGGGCGACCAGGCCGAGTAGCTGGTTTCCTGGTATTCCAGGGCGTATTCGGTGGAGGAGACGCCGCCGATCAGCAGCATCACCAGGTAGAAGATCAGCATCACCACGGTGATCGCGTCGACCACAGCGCGGGTGCGCGGCGACCAGTGGCTGTAGGCCAGGTCCATGCGCACGTGGGCATCGAGCTGCATCGAGTAGGCGCCGCCGAGCAGGAAGTAAGCGACCATGAGGAACTGCGCGCTTTCCAGGGTCCAGATCGATGGCGTGAAGAAGGTCTTGCTGATGGAGGAGTACAGGAGCACCGCCAGCATGGCGAAGATCAGGTACATGGCGAAACGCCCGACCCTCCGGTTGAATGCGTCCACGACCCGGACGAAAGCTCTAATGCCCTTGCGCATGCAGTTTCCTGCTTTTTTGTTCGTTATCTCGTCAGCCTAGACGAAGATTCGCCAAAGCCAACCGCCCCGCCTGGCCATAGCAGGAAACGCGCCAGCCATTAACCGCCAGCGCTTCCACGAACAAAATCAAAGGCTTGGAAAGTACCGCGCTAGAGCCTCAGCGCTGCAGAAAGGCAACGAGCACCGCAACGGTGCGCTGCGGCTCCTCTTCCTGGGGCACATGGCCGAGGTCGTCGAACAGCACCAACTGGCTGTCGGCGATGTCAGCGGCGAAACGTTCGGCATTGCCCGGCGGAATCAGGCGATCACGCCTGCCCCAGATGATCAGCGTCGGCAATTGCAGTTCGCCGATGCGCTCGTGCAGCTCGCCACCGGGGGCCTGGGCGAAGCGCTGACGCAAGGCCTGACGATTGCCGGCACGCAGAGTCAGCTGGTAGTAACGCTCGACCAGTTCGTCATCGACTTTGTCTGGATCGCCATAAACATTGCGCACGCTCGACTCGATCATGCTGCGTGGCAACAGCCGGCTCATCACTGGCGCCAAGGCCGGAATGCCGACCAGACGAAAGCCTATCGGCACCGACTCGGCGTTGCGCGGATAGCCGGCGGCGTCCACCAGCACCAGACGCGCGCTGCGTTCAGGATGGGCCAGGGCAAAGCGCCAGGCCAACTGGCCGCCGAAACTGTTGCCGACCAGCACTACACGGCTCACCTGCAGATGATCGAGCAGACTGCGGAGAAAGCCTGTGTAGTGCTCGACGCGGTAATCGCCATCGGGAAATGGCCCAGTCAGGCCGAAACCGGGTAAGTCCAGGCTGATCACGCGACGCTGCTTGGCCAGCTCCTTTACCCAACCTTCCCAGGTGTGCAGGCTGGCGGAGGTGCCGTGCAACAGCAGGATGGGCTCGGGATCATCGCGCCGTCCCTGGTCACGCAGGTGCACCGACATTCCATTGATGTCGACGAACTGCGAAGGCGGTGGCGCCCAGCGCGTCTTGAGTTCGTCCAGCGAGCGATCCGGAGCCCAGTTGAGCGCGATGAAGGCGGCAAGGGTCAACCCGAACACCAACAGCAGGCCGAGCAGCACATGGGCGAGGCGTTTCATCTGGGCAGTCCTGAATGGATCGGAAGCGCGATGCTAGCCGGCCACCGCGAACACGCCTATCGCCCGGAAGAGGGAATCGCCTGGCGCAGCACTCAGAACCCCACCAGCAGCATCCACGCCGGCAGGGAAACCGCCGCCAGCAGCGTGGACAGCGAGATCGCCGCGCTGACGCTGCGGCTGTCTTCGGCGCTACGAGCAAAGGCCATCACGTTGACCCCGCTGGGACAGGCTGCGAGCAGCACCAGCACGCTGCGCGCCGTGTCGTTCAGGCCCGGCAGCTGGCCGCTGAGCCACCAGACCAGCGCCGGGAACAGCAGCAGCTTGGCCAACGCCACGCCCCAGGCCTCGCCGGTCGGGCGCAGGCGGTAACGCGACAGGCTGGCGCCGAGGACGATCAGCGCGCAAGGTAGTGCGGCCTGGCCGAGCCAGGTAATCGCCCGCCACAGGCTTTCCGGCACCTGCAGCCCGGACAGATTGAGCAACGCGCCCAATCCCAGGCCGATGATCATCGGGTTGGCCAGGTTCTTCAGCAACGCGCGCGTATCGACCCGCTCCTGGCTGCCAAAGGCGGCGTAGAAGCTGTGCAGGGAAAACAGCGTGAGGCTGTGGAACACCAGGATGGCGAAGACATAGAGCAGGCCGTCGTTGCCCATCAGGCTGGCGATCAGCGGGATGCCCACCAGCACGTTGTTGGAGAACGCCGCCACCAATCCCAGCGGCGTTGCCGTACCACGACGCCAGTGCGCCAACGCGTTGACCGTGACGAACACCAGCAGTACCGGCAGGTAATAGGCCAACAGCAACATTGGCGACAGACCTTCGGCCAGCGATGCCTTGGCGATGCCGGCGAACAGCAGCGTCGGCATGAACAACTTGAAGGTGATGTTGGCCAGACCGGCCGCCGACTCGTTGGTGAGCCACTGGCGCCAGCCGAGCAGATAGCCGAGAACGATCAGAGCGAAGATCGGCAAAATTGCCTGAGCCGCGAGCATTGCTGAGCCTGCCTCCAGGGAACTGCAAAAGAGGACGGATCGAGCACGACCCGCAAGGGTCGCCAAGCATACGCGCGCGCGGCATTCAGCGCGATGCTTGGCTAAACATTCGTCGCGACGCGTGACGACCGCCCACAAGCCCCGAAATAGAGCCTTCCGATCGAGTATTGAGGAGGTCGATGTTCACTATCAGGCCAGTCAAGTTCTTATCTGCGCTCATGTCCTCAAGAATTCACTCCGACGCCACTTATTACTCCCCAAGGAGACATCGACATGAAAGCTCAACTGACCCTCGCCACTCTGGCCCTTAGTCTGATCACTACCCACGTATTCGCCGCATCGAGCAGCGCGCCCTTCCCTCTGGTGGGCGAAGCCAAGGACAGCCAGGTACAACAGCAACCCATCGCACCGCTCGCCGAAGACGGCTCCGACCGCACGCCGGGCGCTCAACGCATCCAACTGACCGAGGGTGGCTATGAGCGCACCCCTGGTGCCCAACGCATCCAACTGGTAGAGGGCGGCTATGAGCGTACTCCGGGTGCTCAGCGCGTTCAGCTGGCCGAAGGCGGTTATGATCGCACTCCCGGCGCGCAACGCCTGCAGCTGGCTGAAGACGGCTCCGACCGTACCCCGGGCGCCCAGCGCATCCAGTTGGCAGAAGGTGGCTACGAGCGCACCCCTGGTGCCCAGCGCATTCAACTGGCCGAGGGCGGTTCCGATCGCCTGATCAAGCAGCGTGGCCACACTGCCTGAGCCTTGGCGTCACCCCCCAAAGCCCGGCGCATGCCGGGCTTTTTTATGCCTTTCACGCGAGTCACGCCGTTCCTGTCGCGGGCAAGCGGTAGATCCAGATGCGCTGCAGCACGGTCGCGAACTGCCCCCACAAGGTGCCGCAGTTGTAATGCTGGCCATAGCGCTGGGCAATCAGGCGCACCTCACGCGCCAGCTCGGCATAGCGCCGCGCCGGCAGATCGGGGAACAGATGATGCTCGATCTGATGGCTGAGGTTGCCGGTCAGAATATGCAGCAGCGGCCCACCGGACAGGTTGCTCGAGCCGCGCAGTTGGCGCAGGTACCAGTGCCCACGCGTCTCCCCTTCCAATACTTCGGGTGCAAACACCGCCGCCTTCTCGGTGAAGTGACCGCAGAAGATCACCAGAAAGGTCCACAGATTGCGCAGCAGATTGGCCACCAGGTTGCCGGTCAGTACGGCCAGTACATTGGCGCCGAGCAGCAGGGCCAGCAGCGGAAACGCCAGATAGTCCTTGCCCCACTGCCGCGCCAGCTTGGCGCCGAACTGACGCGCTAGCGGCCTTACTTCCTCCTTGCTGATGCGGCCTTTCACCAGCTTGTCCAGGCGCAGGTGCTGGATAGCCACGGCGTACTGGAAAAGCAGCGCCTGGATCGTCACCCACAAGGGTTGCCAGCGGTAGAACGGCTTCCAGCGTTGCTCGGGGAACAGGCGCACCACGCCATAGCCGACGTCATCGTCCATGCCCAGCACGTTGGTGTAGGTGTGATGCACGTGGTTATGCGTATGCCGCCAGAAATCGGCGGGCCCGACGATGTCCCATTCGTATTGACGACCGGCGAATTCTGGATCGTTCATCCAGTCATACTGGCCGTGCATCACGTTGTGGCCCAGCTCCATGTTCTCGAGAATCTTGCCCAGCCCCAGCAAGAAGGTACCGAGCAGCCAGGTCGGCGGGAACCAGCCGAACATCAGCAGCCCACGGCCACTCCAGCAGCACAGGCGCACCACACCACGCACACGGCGGATATAGCACGCATCGGCCTCGCCCAGATCAGCCAGGGTGCGCTGGCGCAGAGCGTCCAGCTCCTGACCGAAGGCTTCGAGTTCGGCAGGGGTCAACTCACGATCAGGACGATTGCTCACAGGTCGATCTCCACATCCCCATGCGGGGCGCTGACGCACAGGCGAATGGGTTGGTTGGGCTCGGCGAACAGCTCACCACTGCGCAGATCGCGCACCGTGCCGGCCAGCAGCAGGCAAGTGCAGCTGGTGCAGATGCCCTGGCGACAGCCATGAGCCGGGCGCAGCCCGCTGGCCTCGGCCTGCTCCAGCAGGCTGGCGTTGCCGTTGCCCGAAACCTGCTGGCCGCTGCGCGCAAAGCGCAGACGAACCTCGCCGGTATCGGCCTCAGCCAGCACCGGCAGTGGGCTGAAGCTTTCCGCCTGCAGGCTGCACCCGCGCCCGGCGTCGCGCCACCAGCCGCACGCCTGATCGACGAAACCACGCGGGCCGCATATCAACAGGTGCGCGCCCGGCAGCGCCGCCAGCTGTTCGGCCGTCAGGCGGCCACCATCCTCACCACTGAAGGCCCAGCGCACCTGGAAGTTGGTGTAACGCGCAGCCAGCGCCTGCAGCTCTTCGGCAAAGGCCTGCTGCCCCCGGCGACGTACCTGATGCAGCAGCGTCACCGGCGCAGAAAAGCCACGCGCCAGTGCATCACGCAACAAACCGAGCAACGGCGTGATGCCACTGCCAGCCGCCAGCAGCAACACCGCATTCTGCTCCTGCGGCCAGGCGAAATCGCCAAATGCCTGACCCAACTCGACCACCTCACCCACCTCCAGATGATCGAGCAGCAAATTGGACAGGCGCCCGCCCGGCTGGCGTTTGATCGCAAGCTCGATGCGCCCGTCGGCAGCCACTGACGTGAGACTGTAACTGCGCCCGTGACGCACGCCGTCCTGCTCCAGATACAGCTGAACGTGTTGCCCGGTTCGCCAGTCCTGCGCATTGCCGTTGCAGCGCAGCTCAAGTACCAGCATGTCGTCGGCCACCCAACGGCGCGCCTCGACCTGGGCGAACACGCGATTGAGGCGCAGTGCCGGGTGTAGCAGGCGCAAGCACAGATCGACATCTGCCTCACGCAACCAACCGACCGCACAGAGCCGGCGCAGCGGTTGCAGACCGCGAGCGACATGCCGCGCCAGTGACAGGGAAAGCAGAGCCATGAATGGATTCCAGTGAACACTTGTGCACAAGGCTGACAGATAGCCTGCATTTCAGTCAACAGTCGTTCACCGAACTACATCCGCGCGGTTCGACGCTGGCGCCGTGCATTTGCTAGAGTGCGGCATCGCTCAATGACCCGATTTCGCATGACGCCACGCGCCGAACAGAAGCAGCAGACTCGCCAGTCCCTGATGGACGCCGCCCTTACCTTGATGGAGAGCGGGCGTGGCTTTGGCAGCCTGAGCCTGCGCGAGGTGACGCGCGTTGCCGGTATCGTGCCCACCGGTTTCTATCGTCACTTCGCCGATATGGACGAACTGGGCCTGGCGCTGGTGGCAGAGGTGGGCGAAACCTTCCGTGCGGCGATCCGCCAGGTGCGCCGCCATGAGTTCGAGATGCGCGGCATGATCGACGCCTCGGTGCGTATCTTCCTTGCCGAAGTGGCTGCCAATCGCGCTCAGTTCCTCTTTCTCGCCCGCGAGCAGTACGGCGGTTCGCAACCGGTGCGCCAGGCCGTTGCGGCCCTGCGCGAACGCATCACCAGCGACCTGGCCGCCGACCTCAAGCTGATGAATCGCATGCCGCACCTCGATGATGCAGCGCTCGACGTGGTGTCGGATCTGGTGGTGAAGACGGTATTCGCCACCCTGCCCGAACTGATCGACCCGCCCGCTGAAACTCTGCCGGCGCACCTCACGGCAGAAGCCAAGGTCATTCAGCAGCTGCGCTTCATCATGGTCGGTGGCAAGCACTGGCTGGGCCTGGGCAAGCCTTCCGAGTAGCGCGCACCACAATTGTGCGCTAACAGCGAAAACGCACCAAATAAATCCTGACCGCCTTGCCAAGTTATCCACAGCGCGCAGAAATGCGCTGCCTTGCGCCACTCTCCGGCCTTGGCAAGCCACTTGCACTATTTCCGGGCACATTGACCCGGAATAAACACAGATGCTGGTGATCCACGCCCGAATCGCGCCGCAAAATACCTGCGACGCTGAACTGGAACTGACCTTCGAAGCGCGCAGCAAAAGCCGCCTGCGCTGTTTCACCACCAGCGGTGAAGAAGTCGGCCTGTTTCTCGAGCGCGGCCAGCCGGCACTGGCCGACGGCGAATGCCTGCAAGCCAAGGACGGACGCATCGTGCGCGTGCGTGCCAAAGCCGAGCCGCTGCTGCATGTCACCTGCGCCAGCCCCTTCGAGCTGATGCGCGCCGCCTACCACCTGGGTAACCGCCATGTCGCCCTGCAACTGGGTGACGGCTGGCTGCGCCTGCCCGACGACTACGTACTCAAGGCGATGTTGGAGCAGCTCGGCGCCACGGTCGAAGCCGTCCAAGCGCCCTACCAGCCCGAGCAAGGCGCCTATGGCGGCGGTCACCATCACTCCCATCATGGCGACGAGGAGTTCAACTACGGCCCGCGCCTGCACCAGTTCGGTGTGCGCAAGTGAGCCAAGCGCCGTCGCCCGCGCGTATCGGGGCCAGTTCATGAAACCCGCCTGGGCTCTGCTGCGTCTGGCCAGCCCGCAGTTACCGATTGGCGGCTACAGCTACTCGCAAGGCCTGGAGTGGGCGATAGACAGCGGCCTGATCCAGGATGCCGACGCCGCCGAGCGCTGGCTGGCCGATCAGTTGACGCTCAACCTCGCCCGCTTCGAAGCGCCGCTACTGCTGGCTCACTGCCGCGCTGCACACGAGGGTGACTGGCCGCACCTGCAGGCGCTGGCCGAACAGCACCGCGCCAGTCGTGAAACCCGCGAGCTGGCTCTGGAAAGCCGGCAGATGGGTTATTCGCTGCGGCAACTGCTCGAAGGCCTGCCCGAGCTGGACAAGGCGGCGCGTAAACTGCTCGCAACCCAGGACGAACCGGGCCTGGCCCTGACCTGGGCTCTGGCCGCGCGCGCCTGGCAGATCACCCCGGAGGATGCCCTGGCCGCCTGGTTCTGGGGCTGGCTGGAAAACCAGCTGGCCGTCCTGATGAAGGTGCTGCCGCTGGGCCAGCAGGCCGCCCAGCGCCTGACCAGCCGCCTGCTGCCAACGCTCGAGGCCGCCCAGCAGCAGGCCGCCAGTCTTTCTCCCGAACACTGGGGCAGTGCCGCCTTCGGCCTGGCCTTGGCGAGCATGGCGCACGAACGCCAGTACTCGCGTCTCTTCCGCTCCTGACGAGGAACATCAGCACATGAACAGCCAACCTCTGCGTGTCGGTATCGGCGGCCCGGTCGGTTCCGGCAAGACCGCCCTGACCCTGGCCCTGTGCCGCGCCCTGCGCGAGCGCTACAACATCGCCGTGGTCACCAACGATATCTATACCCAGGAAGACGCCCAGTTCCTGGTGCGCAACGAGGCCCTGGAGCCCGAGCGCATCATCGGCGTGGAAACCGGCGGCTGTCCGCACACCGCTATCCGCGAGGACGCCTCGATCAACCTGGAAGCCGTGGAGCAGCTCAACCGCCGCTTCCCTGGCCTGGACCTGATCATCGTCGAGTCCGGCGGCGACAACCTGTCGGCCACCTTCAGCCCCGAGCTGTCCGACCTGACCCTCTACGTGATCGACGTATCCGCCGGCGACAAGCTGCCACGCAAGGGCGGCCCAGGCATCTGCAAGTCCGACCTGCTGGTGATCAACAAGGTCGACCTGGCCCCCATGGTCGGCGCCTCGCTGGAGGTGATGGAGCGCGACACCCTGAAGATGCGCGGCGACAAGCCCTTCGTCTTCAGCAATCAAAAAATCGGCCAGGGTCTCGACGAGATCATCGCCTTCATAGAACGCCAGGGCATGCTCACGGCGGCCTGATTCCACCTCAAGGAGATCCACATGAATCTGCGCAAAACCCTCTACGCCATCGCCCTGTTCTGCACCCCGGCGCTGGCCTTCGCCCACCCAGGGCATGGTGACTCCGGGATCATGGCCGGCCTGGCCCACCCGGTGTTTGGCCTGGATCACCTACTGGCGATGTTCGCCGTTGGCCTGTGGGCCGCGCAGCAGAGTGGCGCAGCACGCTGGGCGCTGCCGGCGACCTTCGTCGGCAGCATGCTGATCGGCGGCCTGCTGGGTTTCGCCGGGGTGGAAATTCCGCTGATGGAAACCGGCATCGCCGGTTCGGTGCTGGCCTTCGGTCTGCTGGTGGCCGTGGCGGCGCGCCTGCCAATGGCCGCATCCATGACCCTGACCGCAGTATTTGCCCTGACCCACGGCGTCGCCCACGGCCTGGAGCTGCCGGACCTGGCCAGCCCCTTCGGCTACGCCATCGGCTTTATCGTCGCCACCGCAGCACTGCACGCTGTCGGCTTCGCCCTGGTGCGATTTCTGCCGCGAGCGGCCGCACCGCTGGTGCGCATCGCTGGCGCTGCGTCAGCCGCCACTGGCGTCTGGCTGCTGGCCAGCTAAGCGCCGGCAATCGGTAGGGTGCCCGATGTCGACTCGTCCATCGCGAACACTGCGGTGCGCGACGTACCTTACCGACCGCCACCACAGCACTTGCCAACGCCCCCTGCGCTGGGGCACAAAGTCCCGAACCGCTTTCGAGACCCGGCCCATGCTGCGCTTCACCCGATTTCTGCTCGTCCCGCTGCTGCTGATCGGCATCATCGTGCTGGTACTGACGCTGACCAGCCGTCAGGCGAGCATGCCTGCGGTGCTCGAAGACCTCGGCGAACGCCCTCTGGTGATCGCCCATCGCGGTGGCAAGGGGCTATGGCCGGAGAACACCCTGTTCGCCTTCGAACGCGCCGCTGCTCTCGGCGTCGACATGCTGGAGATGGATCTGCACCTGAGTCAGGACGCCAAGCTGGTGGTGATCCATGATGAAACCCTGGAACGCACCACCAATGGCCAGGGCCCGGTCGCGCACTTCAGCCTCGCCGAACTGCAAGCGCTCGATGCCGGCTACAAATGGACGGCCGATGGCGGCCAGAGCTATCCCTACCGTGGCCAGGGTACGCGCATCGCCGCGCTGGAAGAGGTGTTCGAGCGCTTCCCATTGATCCCCAAGGCGCTCGAAATCAAGGTGCCCGATGTCGGCATGGAAGCTGTGCTCTGCGAAATGCTGGCGGCTTATGACCAACTCGATCGGGTCATCGTCGGCAGCTTTCATGAGCGCAGCCTCAAGCGCTTTCGTGAGCTCTGTCCGGAGGTCGCCACCTCGGCCGGACCGGTTTCGGTGCGCCTGTTGCTGGCGCTGAACTGGTTGGGTCTGAGCGACCTGCTATCACCCTCCTACCCGGTACTGCAGATTCCGCCCCAGCACAGCGGCCTGACCCTGGCCACCCCGCGCCTCATCGGCAATGCACAGACGCGTGGCTTGCACGTACAGCTGTGGACAATCAACGAACAGCCGGAAATGCGGCGATTACTGGAAATGGGCGCCAACGGTCTGATCACCGACTACCCGGATCGCGCCTTGCAGCTGCTCGGCCGCTCCACACAGCTCGGCGCGCTGCAGCCACAATGATGGCGAGCAACTCGCCACTTGGTCTTCGAGCCCGCCCGACAGGCGCTTGGTGGCCTTGCCACCAGCTTATCCACAGACCTGCCAACAGAATCCGGGGATAACCTGCTGTGCCCACAGAGCAGCCGGCGAAAACGCTGGACAAACCGACCCGCCTTCGCTCTCGCTCGAGTCTTCAAAGGCGCTGATCAAAAAACCAGCAAAGCGCTGAAAGACCCGCCAAATCGAGCCCTCAGCAATGCTTACAGCGCTTACCAACAAAACTATCCACAGACATCGTGGACAACCAACAACAGCCCGAAAAATTCCCTTCCAATTGTCAACCCACTGTGTACAAAGGAAAAATTCCGTTGCTCAAATATTCGTCAGCATGGCCGGAGCAACGCACGACGAGGCCAGCAGAGGAGCACTACCAGCTTAACCACAGAGATATCCACAGACCCCGTGGAAAACTTTATTATCGGCGTCTGGCACGCCACCTGCTATGAACCTCACGCTTCCCTGCCCTGCCTCTTCTCGTAAGGACACTTCATGTTCAGTTTCTTCCTCGCCGCCATGCTCCTCGGCTTCGTCTTCAACGCCGCGCCAGGTGCCGTTTTCAGCGAAACCCTGCGCCGTGGGCTGCGTGACGGCTACAAACCGGCATTGTTGGTACAGATCGGCTCGCTGGTGGGCGATGCTACCTGGGCCGCCCTGGGCCTGACCGGCCTGGCGCTGCTGCTCGACAGCGCACAGATTCGTTACCCGCTGACCCTGGCCAGCGCACTGTATCTGGCCTGGCTCGGCTACCAGTCGCTGCGCGACGCCCATCGCCCGCCGCAACCCAGCGACGATGGTCAGGTCGCGGCCGGAGGCGCATTCGCCGCTGGCGCTGCGCTGTCGCTGACCAACCCGCAGAACATCGTCTACTGGGCCGCCATGGGCGGGGCGATGGCGGCCATTGGCGTTGCCCAGCCAACGCCGACGCACCTGGCGGTGTTCTTCGCCGGCTTCATGGTGTCCTCGCTGCTCTGGTGCTTCATCTGCGCCGGCCTGGTGGACTGGTTTCGCCGCGCCGCGTCGCTGCTCTGGCACCGCCTGACTTACGCAGCCTGCGGCGTGGTGCTGCTGGGTCTGGCCGGGATGAGTGCGATGGAACTGGTCTGAGCGAGCCGCGACTATTGCCATCATCGAAACAATCTAACGGCGCGGCGCCAGCAACGGGACTAGCCTGAACCACATGTCCCCGCGTCAGGAAGCCGCGCCATGTACCTCAACGATCTGCTCAAGCAATTGCTCGCCAGTTACGCCTGCGCCACCTGCGGCATTGATACGCGGCACTGATACTTGGTGCGAACGCAGCGGCTGGTTACCCTTGGCTTATTTGCCCAAGGAGTCGTTGCATGTCCCTGCATAGTGTCTGTGTCTTCTGTGGTGCCAGCCCTGGCGCCAGTCCCGTTTACCGCGAGGCTGCCGAAGCGCTCGGCCAGCACCTGGCCGAGCGCGGCATTCGCCTGATCTATGGTGGCGGCGCCGTCGGCCTGATGGGTGTGGTCGCCGATGCGGCGTTGAACGCCGGTGGCGAAGTGATCGGTATCATCCCGCAAAGCCTGGAGCGCGCCGAGATCGGCCATCGCAACCTGACCTGCCTGGAAGTGGTGGACGGCATGCATGCACGCAAGGCGCGCATGGCCGAACTGTCAGACGCCTTCATCGCCCTGCCCGGCGGCCTCGGCACCCTGGAAGAGCTGTTCGAGGTATGGACATGGGGCCAGTTGGGTTACCACGCCAAACCGCTGGGCCTGCTGGAGGTGAACGGTTTTTACAGCAAACTCGGCGACTTCCTCGATCATCTGGTCGCCGAGCGCTTCGTTCGCCCACAGCACCGCGAGATGCTACAGATCGCAGGCGACCCGCAGAACCTGCTCGATGCCCTGAGCGAATGGCGCCCCAGCGCGGCGCCGAAGTGGGTGGATCGCGCGCCCGTCTGAACCTGTACGCAGACATGTAACACAATGCTACGCTCTGCGGCTTCTCTCTCATGGAAGCCGCAAAATGGCCGGAAGCAGCCTGCTCGCCCTGATCGACGACATCAGCACGGTACTCGACGACGTCGCCACCATGACCAAGATCGCCGCACGCAAGACCGCCGGCGTGCTGGGCGACGACCTCGCGCTCAATGCCCAGCAGGTCACCGGGGTCAAGGCGGATCGCGAACTGCCGGTGGTCTGGGCCGTGGCCAAGGGCTCGCTGGTGAACAAGGCGATCCTGGTGCCGGCGGCGCTGCTGATCAGCGCCGTGGCGCCCTGGCTGGTGGTGCCCTTGTTGATGCTCGGCGGTTTGTTCCTCTGCTACGAAGGCGCCGAGAAGCTGCTGCACAAACTGCTGCACAAGCATGAGGATGACGAACAACAGGCACACCTGGAAGCCATCGCCGACCCTGCCGTCGACCTGGTGGCATTCGAACGCGACAAGATTCGCGGCGCCGTGCGTACCGACTTCATTCTCTCCGCGGAGATCATCGCCATCACTCTGGGCACCGTCGCCACTGCCAGTTTCCTCAATCAGGTGCTGGTGCTCAGCGGCATCGCCCTGCTGATGACCGTCGGCGTCTATGGCCTGGTGGCTGGCATCGTCAAGCTCGACGACGCTGGGCTCTACCTCAGCCAGCGCACCAGCGCCTTCGCCCAGGCCTGCGGCCGCGGCATCCTGCGCCTGGCCCCCTGGCTGATGAAGGCGTTGTCGGTGATCGGCACAGCGGCCATGTTCATGGTCGGCGGCGGCATCCTCAGTCATGGCCTGCCGCCGGTGGAAAGCGCCGTACATCTCGCCGCCGAATGGGTCGCGCGTGATGCCGGCCACCTGCTCTCGGCGGTGGTGCCGACGCTGCTCAATGCCCTGCTGGGTGTCGTCGCCGGCTTGCTCAGCGTACCGCTGGTCAATCTGGCCACCCGTCTGTGGCAGGCCCTGCGCAAACCGCAGTCCGCTTAAGAAAACGCTCACTTTCTCATCAATCGTCTGCGCCCCTTGCCGGGCGCAGTCGAGGCCGGCTTTCCCCAAGCTTATCCACAGCTTGATCCACGGCTTTCGTGGATAACCGGCCAGTGGCTGTCCAGACATGCTCAGAAGCCTTGACTTCTCGCTCAAGCAATTCATTTCAAAGCATTTTTCAGTGGCGAGCAGGTGTCCTGGGCAAAAGCTGACCAGATACCCAGAAAGCCCGCGGAAACAGGCCTCGAGCTGGCATCACAGAGCTTCCCCACAGAATTATCCACAGCTTTTCTGGATAACCAGGCGTGGCGTTCGGTCGCATCCATAAGCGCAGGCAGCTGTGCGAGTCTCTTCAGACCTGACCGGGTTATCAGAAACTGGAGGAATCAAGATGTTGCGTAACGTTGCCCTGCTGGCGCTGCTCGGACTTGCCAGCACACCGCTTCTGGCTGCCGAATGCGCGGTAGATGTCGAGTCGACCGATCAGATGACCTTCAACACCCAGGCCATCTCCGTCAGCAAGAGCTGCAAGACCTTCACCGTCAACCTCAAGCACACCGGCTCGCTGCCCAAGACCGCGATGGGCCATAACTGGGTGCTGAGCAAGACCGCCGACATGCCCGGCGTGGCCACCGACGGCATCTCTGCCGGCCCTGATGCCAGCTACCTCAAGGCCGGCGACGAGCGTGTGATCGCCCATACCGATCTGATCGGCGGTGGCGAAAGCACTTCGGTAACCTTCGATGTCAGCAAGCTGGCGGCAGGCGAAGACTACAGCTTCTTCTGCTCCTTCCCTGGCCACTACTCGCTGATGAAAGGCAGTCTGGCCCTGGTCGACTGAGGCCACCACAAACCGTGGGAGATGCGCCTGTCGCGCCCTCCCACGAACCTCATCCCAGCGGCAGCACCGTCACCTGCACGTCCGGGTCGTGGCTGCCGCCCCCCAGAATCACCCCTCGCAACGGCGACACGTCGGAGAAATCCCGGCCCCAGGCCAGGGTGATGTGCTCCAGTGCCGGACGCACGTTGTTGGTCGGATCGAAATCCACCCAACCCTGCCGCGGGCAATACAGCGACACCCAGGCGTGCGAGGCATCCGCGCCGATCAGGCGTGGCTGGCCGGGTGGTGGCTGGGTCAGCAGGTAGCCGCTGACGTAGCGCGCCGCCAGGCCACGCGAGCGCAGGCAGGCGAGCATCAGGTGGGCGAAGTCCTGGCAGACCCCGCGCTTTTCCTCCAGCACCTGCAGCAGCGGCGTCGCCACCTGAGTGGCTTCGGCATCGAAACTGAACTCGTCGAAAATCTTCTGCATCAGCGCCTGACATGCCTGCAGCAGCGGGCGCCCCGGCGTGAAGCAATCGTCGGCGTAGTCGGCGAATACCTGCTTGAGACGCACGTAGGGCGACTCGAAACGGTAGCGTGCTGCCTCCAGCAATGCAGGCTCCATCCGTTTGCCGCTGTAGCTGAGCGCGGCGCACGCAGCCTCCCAGTTCGGCGAGTCGTCCAGCTCCAACGGCACACGCGTGAGCACCTCGACGCGCAACCGTGCGCTGACGCTGAGCTGCTCATGCGGGCGCTCGAACACCAGCCGAGTCAGTGGGTTGCCGAACACGTCCAGGCCGTCGCGGCGCTGGCAGGGCTGCGGGTCGATGCGCAGCTCCTGCTCGTGGCAGCGCTGCCAGGGGCAGTCACGCGGCCACAGGTGCGCCAGCTGCTGGGCCAGGGAAACCGGCGCCGAGTATCGGTAATGGGTGTCGTGAAGCACCTGATACAACGCGCTGCTCATGAGGATTGCGTCCGCTGGCTGACATCGACATGGGCGAAGAAACGCAGCCCGAGATGATCGGAGACCGCGCCGGCGGCCTCACTGATGGCCACCAGCAAATCGGCCAGGCCTTCAAGCACCGCCCGAGTGCTACCGGGGCCGAACAATGGGTTTTCCAGGCTGGCTAGGCTGAAGGCGGTGAGCTGCTGCTCCAGATAGACCAGGTAGCGCTCGGCTGGCAGCTCGAAACGTTCGTTGAGCCCTTCCAGCGAACGCAGCAGGGTGCGCATCTGGAAGATCACGGCGTGCGGGTTCTGCTCATCGAGCAGCAACAGGTCGAGTACCGGAATCAACTGCGCCGAAGCCAGGTAACGGGTGCGGTAGGTGATGCTGCTATTGCCCAGCTCCAGCAGCCATTCCAGCGCCGACTGGTCAGTGGCCGAACCGCTACGCAGGAAGCCGGCGAAGCTGTCGCAGAGAAACTGCAAACGCTCGATATAGCGGCCGAGCATGAGAAAGCGCCAGCCGTCGTCGCGGGTCATGTCGTCGAGGGCGAAGCCCGACAGCGCCGCCAGCGACATCAACAGTCGGTTGAGAAAATCCAGCAGCTCGCCAAAGTCGGCCGGTTGGCCCTCGAGCAGCTGCGCCTCGCGCTGCAATTCCACCAGCGCCTGCCAGTTGGCCTGGGACAGCTTGCCACGCACACTGCCAGCGGCCCACTGCAAGCGCTGCAGATTGGAGCGCAGGCTGGCCGGCCAGTCACTGCCCAGCAGCGCCTGTAGCAGACGCTCAGCCAGCTCGCCCTCCTCGGGATCTGCCAGCAGTCCCAAATCCTGCGCCAATGCCAACGCGCTCTGCAGCGCCTGCGGGTCGTCATCGTCATCGACGTAGCGCGCCAGCATGATACGCAGCAGGCGCGCATTGCCCTCGCAGCGCTCGGCGTAACGACCGAACCAGTACAGGTTCTCCACCACGCGTGAAGGCAGGAAGGGGTCGCTGCGCACCAGGTCGGCAGTGCCCAGGGTGCGTTGCGTCTGCCAGGGCTCGCCGCCGCTCTGCCGCGTGCCCAGCACCCAGGTGTCCTTGCTCGCCCCACCGCGCTGCATCGACACCACCTCCGCATCGGCCTCGGCGGCCGCGCGGGTCAGGCCACCGGGCATCACCCGATAGCCATCGGCACTGGCCACGGCGAACACGCGCATGCCGATGGCCCGCGGCTGCAAACCGCTACCATCCCACACCGGCGCCTGCGACAACTTGGCCCGCGCTTGCGCGACATAGGCGTAGGGGCGTGCCTGCAGTCGTTCGGCCAGCTTGGCGCGCTGCGCCTCGTCCAGGTCACGACCGAACACCGGCGTAAAGCTCTGCGAGGGGAACGCCGGGCGCACCAGCAACTGGTCGAGCTTCTCCAGCGCCTCGTCCAGCACCGGCGGCTCGCCGCACCACCAACTGGCGATGGACGGCAATAGCAGTTCCTCACCCAACAGATGCTCGCTGATCGCCGGCAGGAAACCGGGCAAGCCGGGCGACTCCAGCACGCCGCTGCCCAGGGCATTGGCCACCAGCACGCGACCACGGCGTACGGCTTCAAGGAGGCCGGGCACGCCGAGGGCGGAATCGGTGCGCAGCTCCAGCGGGTCGCAGTAGTCGTCGTCGAGGCGGCGCAGCACCGCGTGCACGCGGCGCAGGCCGGCCAGGGTCTTGAGGTAGAGAGTGGCATCGCGCACGGTCAGGTCGCTGCCTTCGACCAGCGGGTAGCCGAGCTGACGCGCCAGGTACAGGTGCTCGAAGTAGCTTTCGTTGAAACGCCCTGGCGTGAGGAGTACCACCAATGGCGTCTCACCGCCGCTCGGCGCCTGGCGTGCCAGGGTGTCCTGCAGGGTACGGAAGAAACCGGCCAGGTACTGCACGCGCAGATCGCGGTACAGCTCGGGGAAGGCGCGGGAGACGATTTGCCGGTTCTCCAGCGCATAACCGGCACCGGAGGGCGCCTGGGTGCGGTCGGCGGTGACCCACCAACGACCATCCGGCGCCCGGGCCAGATCCACCGCGTACAGGTGCAGCCAGGTGCCTCCAGGCGCCTGCATGCCCTGGCACGGCCAGAGGAAGTTGTTGTGGCCGAACACCAGCTCGGTCGGCAGCAGGCCTTCGGCGATCAGTTTCTGCGGACCGTAGAGATCGGCCAGCACGCGGTTGAGCAGGGTCGCGCGCTGCGCAACGCCGGCGGCGATCTGCTGCCACTCGTCAGCCGGTATCAGGTTGGGCAGCAGGTCCAGTTCCCAGGGTCGGTCGGCGCCGTCGGGGTCGGCATAGACGTTGTAGGTAACGCCGTTTTCCTGGATCTGCCGCGCCAGCATGGCCTCGCGCTGCGCCAGATGCTCCGGGCGGCTGCGTACCAGTTGTTCATAAAGGCGGCGCCAGTGCGGGCGCACGTTGCCCTTGGCGTCGAGCAGTTCGTGGTAGGCGCCGTTAGGCGGCGGGTAATCGGCTAGCAGGTCGTGCATGGCAGGCTCGGCAGTGGCAAGGCGGTGCGGCTTTAAACTCCCCTCTCCCATTTATGGGAGAGGGGCCGGGGAGAGGGCTGAAAAAAGCGCGAAGTCGCCCACTCTCCCCTCTCCCTGCCCCTCTCCCCAGAGGGGCGAGGGGACTGATCGCGGTAGCCGACACTCAGGTGAGCAACATGTCGTCAAAAGCGACGCAGATCCAGGGTCATCGGCAGTTCATTATTGTCTATCGGCTGCATGACAGGGCGCTTGCCCGGGCTGTGGCCCAGGCGGAAGAAGCGTGCCAGGCGCCGGCTCTCGGCCTCGTACGCGTTGACCGGCAGGCTGTCGTAGTTGCGCCCACCCGGATGTGCCACATGGTACTGGCAACCGCCCAGCGAGCGCTGCATCCAGGTGTCGACAAGGTCGAACACCAGCGGCGCGTGCACGCCGATGGTCGGTTGCAGGCAACTGGCCGGCTGCCAGGCGCGGAAACGCACACCACCGACGAACTCGCCAACCTTGCCGGTCGGGCGCAACGGCACCGGCACGCCGTTGCAGGTCAGCACGTAGCGATCCGGCGCCATGCCGTTCACCTTCACCTGCATACGTTCCAGCGACGAGTCGACGTAACGCACGGTGCCGCCGACTGCGCCCTCCTCGCCCAGCACATGCCAGGGCTCCAGCGCCTGGCGCAGCTCCAGATCGATGCCCTTGACCACGAAATCGCCGGCCTTGGGGAAACGGAACTCCATATGCGGGGCGAACCATTCACTGCGTAGGCGATAACCGAAGCTGCCCAACTCCTGCAGCACGTCGGCGAAATCCTGCTCGACGAAATGCGGCAGCAGGTAGCGGTCATGCAGTTCGGTGCCCCAGCGCACCAGCTTCGCCGGGTGGTAGGGCTCCTGCCAGAAACGCGCGATCAGCGCACGCAGCAGCAGTTGCTGGGCCAGGCTCATCTGCGCGTGCGGCGGCATTTCGAAGGCGCGTAGCTCGAGCAGGCCGAGGCGGCCGCTGGCCGAGTCCGGCGAGTACAGCTTGTCGATGCAGAACTCAGCGCGATGGGTGTTGCCGGTGACGTCCACCAGCAGGTTGCGCAGCAGGCGGTCGACCAGCCAGGGCGGGCAGTCGCGACCCGGCTCGGGCATCTGCGCGAAGGCGATCTCCAGCTCATACAGAGCATCGTTGCGCGCCTCGTCCACGCGCGGCGCCTGCGAAGTCGGGCCGATAAACAGACCGCTGAACAGGTAGGACAGCGACGGATGGTTGTGCCAGTAGCTGATCAGGCTGCGCAGCAGGTCGGGGCGGCGCAGGAAGGGCGAATCCCCCGGCGTGGCGCCGCCGAGGACGAAGTGGTTGCCGCCGCCGGTGCCGGTGTGGCGCCCGTCGATCATGAACTTCTCGCTGGACAGGCGCGACTGCCGCGCTGCCTCGTAGAGAAATTCGCAGCGCTCGACCAGCTCATCCCAGCTTGCGGCTGGGTGGATGTTGACCTCGATCACACCCGGATCGGGGGTGACGCGGAAGTACTGCAGGCGCGGGTCCAGCGGCGGCTCGTAGCCTTCCAGCAAGACCGGGCAATTGAGCTCGGCCGCCACGGCCTCGATGGCCGCGACCAGCTCCAGGTAGTCTTCGAGATGGCTCAGCGGCGGCATGAACAGGTACAGGCGCCCCTCGCGCGGCTCGGCACAGAGCGCGGTGCGCACGATGCCGGCGGCCGATTGCCCACTGGCCGGACGCGCGCTCTGCGGGCCAGCACTCGCGCCGCGCCAGACACCGCGCAGCTGACGCTGGATCTGCGCCGGGCTGGGCAACGGCGGCAGCGCCTGACTGGGGTCGACCGGATTGACGTAGGGGTAGTCGGCCTGACTGACCCAGGGCAGCGAATCCAGCGGCAGGCGATAGCCCAGCGCCGAGTCACCGGGCAGCAGGCGGCAATGTTCGTCACGCAGGAACCAGCGCCCGCTCTGCCAGCCCTCGCCCACCACCTGACGCGCCAGCGGCAGCACGTGACCAACCACGGCATCGAGGCCCTGATCGAACACCTTGCGCAGGCGCTCGCGCTCCAGTGGGTCGCTCAGGTGTGGATCATCCGGGGTAACGTTGTCCGGCAGCTTGCGCTCGCGCCACAGGTAGTAGAACCAGTCCTCATAGGCCGGGAAAACGTTGCTGCCATCTACGCCCAGATGCGCCGCCAGGGTGGCGAGAAAGCGCGAGGCCGTTTCTGCCGTAGCGCCATAACCGCGCTTCTCATCGGCCAACAGCTTGGGGTCGTGCCACAGCGGCTCACCATCACGACGCCAGAAGCAGTTCAGCGACCAGCGCGGCAACTGCTCGCCGGGGTACCACTTGCCCTGGCCGAAGTGCACCAGCGCCTTGGGCGCATAGTGACTGCGCAGACGGTAGAACAGATCGGCGGCCAAGCGGCGCTTGTTCGGCCCCAGTGCGGCGGTGTTCCACTCGTCGTCATCAGGGTAATCGAGGGCGACGAAGGTCGGCTCGCCACCCATGGTCAGGCGCACGTCGTGCTTGTGCAGGTCATCGTCGATCTGCCGGCCCAGCGCCTGGATCGCCTGCCACTGCGCCTCGCTGTAGGGCTTGGTGACGCGCGGCGCCTCCCACACACGCTCGACGCTCATCAGGTGCTCGAACTCCACCTCGCACTCGTCCAGTCCGCCGGTGATCGGCGCCGCCGAGGATGGCTCCGGGCTGCAGGCTAGCGGAATATGGCCTTCACCGGCGAACAGGCCGCTGGTCGGGTCGAGACCGACCCAGCCGGCACCAGGCAGGTACACCTCGCACCAGGCATGCAGGTCGGTGAAGTCCTTGTCGGTGCCGCTGGGGCCGTCGAGAGCTTTGACGTCGGCGGTGAGCTGGATCAGGTAGCCAGAGACGAAGCGCGCCGCCAGGCCCAGGTGACGCAACAGTTGCACCAGCAGCCAGGCCGAGTCGCGGCACGAACCAGCGGCCAGCTCGAGCGACTGTTCCGGCGTCTGCACGCCCGGCTCCATGCGGATCAGGTAGCGGATGTCAGCCGACAGGCGCTGGTTCAGCTCGACCAGAAAATCGATGCTGGGCACCGGTTCGCGGGAAATGCCGGCCAGGTACTTGGCGAACAGCGGCGTGGCCGGCAGCTTAACCAGGTACGGCGCCAGCTCGCGCTGCTCGCCCTCGGTGTAGGCGAAGGGAATGCGCTCGGCGTAGGGTTCGAGGAAGAAGTCGAAGGGGTTGAACACCGCCATCTCGGCGACCAGGTCCACCTCGACCTTGAACTCGCGGGTCTTCTCGGGAAACACCAGGCGCGCCAGGTAGTTGCCCTGCGGGTCCTGCTGCCAGTTGATGAAGTGCTGGCCCGGTTCGACCTTCAGCGCATAGGAAAGGATGCGTGTGCGACTGTGCGGCGCCGGCCGCAAACGTACGACTTGTGGCCCAAGGTTCACCGCACGGTCGTAGCGGTAGTGGGTGACGTGGTGCAGCGCGACATGAATCGACACGGCGGCCTCCTGCTAGCCTGGACGATACTCAGTGCAGCGCAAGACTTATGCCAGAGGCAACCCGCTTGTTTCCCAGCGTGCCGCACCCCACAAGCACCTTATCAGGGCATTGTCCGCACCAAGCTCGGATGGATGCACAACTATAGAGCAGGCGTCGGCAGCACTGATGATAATTAAGCGCGACTTCAGCACTCGCCGTCGAGACTGGCGATCCAGCGGTCGATCACCTCCAGCCCTTCGCGGTGGGAGGTGGAGCGGCCCAGCTCGGGCATCATGATGCTGGGATCGGTGCTGTGCAGGCGGAAGCTCAGCACCGATTTTTCCGGCGTACCGGGATGAATGTCCACCAGGCGATCACCGGAGCCCTTGCCCGCGGCCACGGGTTGCTTGCACAGACCATAGGCGATGCTCAGCGGTGTAGCCGGATCGAGATACAAACCTGAGGTACGCCCCGGCCCTTCAGGGTTATGGCAGTGCGAGCAGTTGGCATCCAGATAACTACGCGCCTGATGCTCCAGACTCTCCCCTTCACGCGGCGCGCCCCACAGGGCGTTGCGTGGAACGCCGGCCATGTCAGCCGGAACGCCTTGCAGAAAACCGATACCCTGCCAGTGCAACAACTGGTTGGCCGCTCCATCGGCATAGGCGAAATCCTTGTTCAGATGACGCGCCTTCGGCCCCAGAGGTTGTACGCCCTTGCCCGCCTGCTCCTCGTGACAGCCCGCACACTGGTTGGCATCGGGCACCTGATAGTCGACCGCCAGCACCTCGCCAGTTTCATCATGCAGTTGCAGATCGAAGCTGGCGCCTGCCCAGTCCAGCGTGGCCTCGCGTTGCGCCTCGTCCCAGATGTAAGGAAGGGCAACCCAGCCCTGTTCCTGACGTAGCAGGATGCGCGTCTCGATCAGCCGTACCCGCTTCAGTTCCACCGCCTCGACATCGTGCTGCTCGCTGCGCTGCAACCGGCCCTGGGTATCGATCGGGTAGTAGAAGGTTTTGCTCAGCACGGTGCCAACGGGGTAATCGAAACGCGCTTCGGCATAGCGAGCATGGCTCCCTTCGGGCAGCCAGATCGTACGCAGCTTGTGCGCATAATCGGTGAACAGCGGCGTATTCAGATCGTAGGGCTGTACACCTTCGACTGGCTGCAACTGGCCGTCACGCTGTTGCAGCACACCCCAGGCGCTGAGCTTGTGCGGGTAGTTTTCACTGCCGGGCAGATACAGGGGCGTACGCGCTTGCTCACAGGCGCCGAGCAGCGAGGCGGCGATCAACAGCCAGGCGCACTTCATACTTACTTACCTGCCTCGGCCAGGGCTGCGCGCAGCTCGACGGCAGGAAGACGAGGCAGCTCGCAGCGGTGCGGCTCGATGTCCGTGCTGATGTTCTTGTAGCCGCCGGGGCCGTCGACGTTGACGATGCCGGCATCGCCATTGTCGATGCAGATGGCCAACTCAGCCGGCAGCTTGCCATCGACCAGTTTTTCAGGGTTCACGTAACCATCCCAGAGGATGTCCGGCAGGCGGCCATTGAGACCGAACTTGGCCAGCCTCAGCGCTTTCAGCTCGAGGTTGTCGGGGCTGTCGCCGCCCGGTCCGAAGCGGTTGCCATGAATATGAATGGCCTCCGGGTAGGGATCGAAGTCCGCCTCGGTGGAGAGGTCGGTGTAGCCGGTGCTGAAGTAGCTGCTGACGATCACGTTGGCCGTGCGGTGGTCGCCAATATCGTTATCGAAAATCTCCACCTTGTCGTTGGAGTTGACCAGCACGCCAGAGCCCGCCGGCACACTGGCGACTGGCGTGCCCTTGTGGCCGAAGTTCTTGTGGTTGTTGCTCTCGACCTTGTTGCGGTAGACGCGTGTGGTGTGTCCTGGCTGCGGCAGGTTGGGCATGTTGAATACCAGAATGCCGCCGGTGTTGCCGGTGGCGACGTTGTCGTAAACGTCGGCACCGATGGTGTTCTCGATCTCGATACCGGCGACGTTGCGCTCGGCACGGCTGTTGCGCACCACCACGTTGCGCGACTGGCCGACGTAGATGCCGGCGTCCGAGGCAGCGATGGCCACCACGCCGTCGATCAGCACATTCT
This sequence comes from Pseudomonas sp. GW6, assembly GCA_048065775.1. Classification (GTDB taxonomy): domain Bacteria; phylum Pseudomonadota; class Gammaproteobacteria; order Pseudomonadales; family Pseudomonadaceae; genus Aquipseudomonas. The sequence goes on along the minus strand of JBLUOL010000021.1, from coordinate 15,524 downwards.
CGGTCTGTACCGGATAGATGCCATAGGCACCATTCTCGGTAGCCGGGCCATTGGTCCACTCGGTGCGCACGCGACGGATGATGATGTTCTGGCCGCCAACCACCTTGAGCGCATCGCCCTTGGTGTCCTCCAGCGCCAGGTCCTCGATGGTGAAGTCGGAAGCGTTCACCAACAGCCCTTCGGCGCCGGACTTCTGGCCCTTGAAGTTGAGGATGCTCTGATCCATGCCGGCACCGCGCAACGTCACGCCACTGACCTTGAGACTAAGACTGCGGTCGAGCTGCCAGGTGCCGGCGGGAATCTCGATTACCTCACCCGGTTTGGCCTTGATCAGCTGCGTCTGCAGTTGCTTCTGAAAGTCGAGACTGGCCACGGGCGGCGCTTCGCTCTCCCCGCATGCTGTCAGCAGCAAGGACAGAGCAATAAACGAGGGGGCGGCAAGGCGCATGATGGGAGCTCCACTGTTGTTTTTATATTCTGGAACTATAGTACCAGAAAATAGACAAGCCAACCCTCACAAGCTGCGCCATGAAACCAAGGGAGATGCTTGCAGCCCCTATCGGCAAGCAACAGACTACGAACACTTCCGCAGCCCAAGGACAGGCCGCCATGCACACCCTTGAACGCATCTATCCCTTGAAGATGGATGATCGCCTGGCCGCCGACCTGGCCACTCTCGAGTTGCACATGCAGCGCTACGAATTCGCCAGCGACGCGCTGACAGGCTCGCGCGTGCTCGATATGGCGTGCGGCTGTGGATATGGCAGTGCATTGCTGGCCGAACGGCATCCGGACAAGCAGATCACCGGTATCGACATCGATCCCGAAGCCATTGCCTACGCGCAGGCGAATTATCAGCGACCCAACCTGCGCTATCAGTGCGCCAATGCCGAAACCTTCGCCGACAGTTCAGGCTTCGACAGCATCGTCAGCCTGGAAACCATCGAGCATCTGCCAGACCCGCTGCGCCTGGCAGAAAACCTCGTACGACTGCTGGCCCAGGGCGGCCGTATCATTGCCTCGGTGCCGACCACACCGACACTCGACGGCAACCCGCACCACCTGCATGACTTCAGCCCGGCCAGCTTCGCGCGCCTGTTCAGCCGCCATGGGCTGCACCCGCATGAGCGTTTCGAGCAGATCCAGCGCTGGGAGTTTTCCGGGCTGTTCAAGAAGTCAGCGAAAAAGGAGGTACGCCAACACCGCTCGGAAGGTGTCGGCAATGCAGTGCTGGCGTATTACCGCAGCCACCCGTTTTACCTGTTCAGGCGCTTGTGGTCGATCCTGCGCTATGGCCCGAGCAATCGCTACCTGACCTGCCGTTTCAGCACGGATTGAGACAAGCCGCACGTCACGGCGACGGTGGTGGGCTGAAGCCCACCCTACGAGGCGCTGGCTAGGGCTTCTGCAACGAAAAAGCCAGCACTGTGCTGGCTTTTTCGTGAGTGCTGCTGATGATTCAGCGCGGTACTGCGGGCTTCTTCCCAGGCTTCTTGCCCTTGCCTTTGCCAGCGCCAGCACGTTCACGCGCGGCTTGCTGGTTACGCGCCTCAGCCGCCGCCTTGGCCTGCTCACGCTTGTCCCAGGGCTTGCTGCCATCACTGGCACGAGGCGGTAGCCCCGTGTGCTGAGTGAGCATCTTGCCTGCATTACCCGCCTTCTTGCTGCCGACCGGCGTGGAGTTCTTGCGTCGGGCGCTCTGGTACTCGTCGCTCTGCGGCTGGTAGGTGGGGATCAGTTGATGCTTGCCATTGCCGATCAGATCGCTACGGCCCATGCGCTCCAGCGCTTCACGCAGCAGCGGCCACCCTTTCGGATCGTGATAGCGCAGGAAGGCCTTGTGCAGGCGACGCTGCTGCTCGCTCTTGACGATCTCCACGCCATCGCTCTTGTAGGTGACCTTGCGTAGCGGGTTCTTGCCCGAGTGGTACATGGCCGTGGCCGTGGCCATCGGCGACGGGTAGAAGGCCTGTACCTGGTCGGCGCGGAAGCCGTTGCGCTTGAGCCACAGGGCGAGGTTCATCATGTCCTCGTCGGTGGTGCCCGGATGAGCGGCGATGAAGTACGGGATCAGGTACTGCTCCTTGCCCGCCTCTTTCGAGTACTTCTCGAACATCTGCTTGAAGCGGTCGTAGCTGCCGATACCCGGCTTCATCATCTTGTCCAGCGGGCCGCGCTCAGTGTGCTCCGGGGCGATCTTGAGGTAACCGCCGACGTGGTGGGTCACCAGCTCCTTGACGTACTCCGGTGACTCGACGGCCAGGTCGTAGCGCAGGCCAGAAGCAATCAGAATCTTCTTCACGCCCGGCAGCGCACGCGCCTTGCGGTACAGCTCGATCAGGGAGGAGTGATCGGTATTGAGGTTCTCGCAGATACCGGGGAACACGCACGACGGCTTGCGGCAGTGCTTCTCGATCTCCGGGTCCTTGCAGGCGATGCGGTACATGTTGGCGGTCGGCCCGCCGAGGTCGGAGACCACGCCGGTGAAGCCCGGCACCTTGTCGCGCATTTCCTCGATCTCACGGATGATCGACTCGTGCGAACGGTTCTGGATGATGCGGCCCTCGTGCTCGGTGATCGAGCAGAAGGTGCAGCCGCCGAAGCAGCCGCGCATGATGTTCACCGAGAAACGGATCATCTCGTAGGCCGGGATCTTCTCCTTGCCATACGCTGGGTGCGGCACACGCGCATAGGGCATGCCGAACACGTAGTCCATTTCCTCGGTGGTCATGGGGATGGGTGGCGGGTTGAACCAGACGTCCACCTCGCCATGCTTCTGCACTAGCGCGCGAGCGTTGCCCGGGTTGGTTTCCAGGTGCAGCACGCGGTTGGCATGGGCGTAGAGCACAGGGTCGTTGCGCACCTTCTCGAACGACGGCAGGCGGATCACCGTCTTGTCGCGGGTCATGCGCGGGCTTTCGAGAATCTGCACGACCTTGGCTTCATTCGGGTCTTCGACCGGCCCTTTGGCCTGCTCGATGGCGCAGGCCTCGGTGTCCTGCGTATTGACGTAGGGGTTGATGATCTTGTCGACGCGGCCGGGGCGATCGATACGGGTCGAGTCGACCTCAAACCAGCCCTCGGGCGTATCGCGGCGGATGAATGCAGTACCGCGCACATCGGTGATGGCCTCGACCTTCTCGCCTCGCGACAGGCGCTGGGCGATTTCCACCACGGCACGCTCGGCGTTGCCGTAGAGCAGGATGTCGGCGGTGGCGTCCATCAGGATCGAGCGGCGCACCTTGTCCTGCCAGTAGTCGTAATGGGCGATACGGCGCAAGGACGCCTCGATGCCACCGAGCACCACCGGCACATGGGTATAGGCCTCCTTGCAGCGCTGGCTGTAAACCAGGCTGGCGCGGTCGGGGCGCTTGCCGGCGAGACCGCCGGGTGTGTAGGCGTCGTCGGAGCGGATCTTCTTGTCTGCGGTGTAGCGGTTGATCATCGAGTCCATGTTGCCCGCCGCCACGCCGAAGAACAGGTTCGGCTCGCCGAGCTTCATGAAGTCGTCTTTGCTGCGCCAATCCGGCTGGGCAATGATGCCGACCCGAAAGCCCTGAGCCTCGAGCAGGCGACCGATGATGGCCATGCCGAACGAAGGATGATCGACATAGGCATCACCGGTAACGATGATGATGTCGCAGCTGTCCCAGCCAAGCTGATCCATCTCTTCCCGGCTCATCGGCAGGAAGGGCGCAGGCCCGAAACACTCGGCCCAGTACTTGGGATAGTCGAACAACGGCTTGGCGGCTTGCATAATTTTTGATCAGCGGGCTATCACGAGGGGCGCGGATGATAGCACAAAAATTGACCAAACCAGACTATCGCACTGGGTTTAATGATGCCGCGCAAGCCACGAAAAAATGGGCGCCGCTCCCTTCCATGCAGGGCTAGCCAAGATGCCATCCGGATAACAAGAAGGATGAAAGTAGCCGCCATGGCTGAGCAGTAGCCTAATGCCATATTTGTTTACGTCGGATAACAATCCTGAGCATATGCTCAGAAAATCGGCCAGCTGTTTTCGGGAAACCCATGCTGCAGCGCCATATCCTCCTGCTCGTTGTTTTGCTGGGCTTGTCCGCTTGCGGCCTGGCACACGCATCCATGGTGCTCACCGACGCCAGTAGCGGCATGCCGCTCAATGCCCATATCGAGCTACTGGAGGATACTCAGGGCACACTGAGCATCGACAACATTTCCGCCCCCGAACAGCAGGCACGCTTTCAGCCCGCCAATGGCCGCGCCAGCGTTGGCCAAAGTCTGAACCCCTGGTGGGTCAAACTCACCCTGCAGCGTGATGAGCAGGCACCCGAGCGCTGGGTGCTGGAAGTCGGCTCGGTGACCCAGCTCGACCTGCAGCTCTACCAGGCCGATGCACAGGGCGGCTGGCAACTACGACAGGCTGGCGAACGCGTGCCATTCACCGAGAGCCGCGACCATCCCTACCGCCGCATGGTGTTCGACCTGCCCGCGATTGGCGAGCAGCCCATGACCCTCTATCTGCGCGCCTTCGATCCGGCGGGTAACTCCTTCCCCCTGCGCATCTGGCAACTCGAAGACCTCACGCAACTGGCAGCCCGCGAGAACCTGGCGCTCGGCGCGATCTATGGCGTGGTCTTCGCGCTGCTGCTGTACAACCTGTTCATCCTTATCTCGCTGCGCGACAAGGCTTATTTCTGGTACGTACTGACTACCGCCTTCGCCTTGCTGTTCATCATGAGCATGACCGGCCACGGCGCGCAGTACCTGTGGCCGAATCATGCGGTACCGCCATGGCTCGACCGCATTACCCTGCCATCGCTGTGGGGGCTGTTCGCCAGCCGCTTCACCCAGGCCCTGCTGCAAACGCGTATCTACGTGCGCTGGGCGCATCACCTGCTGAATATGGCCTGCGTGATCTATCTCATCGCCATCGTCCTGAACCTGTTCGAGCAGCGTTACCTGGCCGCATGGGCCATCGCCCTGCTCTCACTGACCAGCATCCCCGCTGCGTTGGGCAGCGCCCTGATCCGCTGGCGCCAGGGCTTCTTCCCGGCGCTGCTGTATCTCTACGGCTACGGTCTGGTCCTGGGCAGCGTCAGCATCCTCCTGCTGCGCACCACCGGCGTGCTGCAACCAGCCGAGTGGAACGCTCACATCTTCCCGCTGGCCGTGGCCGCCGAATCCATCCTGTTCTCCTTTGCCCTGGCTTATCGCATCCAGATACTCAAGCAGGAACGCGCTGTCGCGCTGCAGCAGGCGGACCGCGAGAAGACCGCACGCCTGGCCCAACTGCAGGCCAGCGCCGACGAACTTCAGGCGGCAGTGACCATGCGTACCGCTGAACTGGCTGCAACCAACGAGCAGTTGCGCGACCGCGAGCGCGAACTGCAGTACGCCGCCTTCCACGACTCGCTCACCGAACTGCCCAACCGTCGCTACCTGGTCGAGCGCTGCGAATCAGCCCTGGCGCACGCCGAGCGGCACAAGGAAAGCATCGCGTTGCTGCTGATCGATCTGGATCACTTCAAGCCGATCAATGACCGTTTTGGCCACGCGGCTGGTGATCTGATGCTGCAGGTAATTGCCAGGCGCCTGCGTGAACATGTGCGCGCCGGTGATGCGGTGGCCCGCCTGGGCGGCGATGAGTTCGCCGCGCTGATCTGTGGCAGCGATGCCGAAAGCCAGGCCCGGGAAATTGCCGAGCGCCTGCTGGCTGAGCTGGCGACCCCCGTGCACTACGGCGCCGAACGTCTGCAGGTGACCATCAGCATCGGCGTGGCGCTCTATCCGCGCCATGCGAAGAACTTCACTGGCATTTACAAAGCAGCCGATACAGCTCTTTACCGGGTCAAGGAGCAAGGGCGTTCGGGCCTATGCGTGCATGGCGACGATGGCGAGCTCAGCGAGCAGGCCTGCCTGGAGCTGGACGTACTGAAAGTCCCGAGCGGGCTGGCCTGATCAGCCGATATAGCGCCGAGGCACCCGCGCGGTGACCTTGGTCAGCAACTCGTAGCCGATGGTGCCGCACGCTGTGGCCACCTCATCCACCGGCAATTGGCTGCCCCACAGCTCCACCGGCGAGTCGATATCGGCCTCGGGCAGGTCCGTGATATCTACCGCCAGCATGTCCATCGACACCCGGCCCGCCAGCACAGCACGCTGCCCCTCGACCAGCACCGGCGTGCCGCTGGGCGCATGGCGCGGATAACCATCGGCATAACCGCAGCTGACCGTGGCAATACGCGAAGGCCGCTCGGCCACCCAGGTCGCGCCATAACCAACGCTCTCACCGACCGCCACCTCACGCACGGCGATCACACGCGCAGCCAGGGTCATGGCCGGTTTCAGGCCGAGCTCACGCGCACTCAGTTCGGCGAACGGTGTGGCGCCATAGAGCATGATGCCGGGGCGCAGCCAGTCCATATGCGCGGCAGGAATGGTCAGCACGGCCGCCGAGTTGGCCAGTGAGCGATGGTTGAAATCCAGATCCAGCACCTCGAGAAAACGCTCGACCTGCAACTCGGTGAGCGGGTGATTGCGCTCGTCGGCGCATGCGAAGTGGCTAAGCAGGTTGAGCTCTGCCACTTGCCCCGCATCTTCCAGCCTGGCGTGCCACTGACGCAGACTGGCAGCCTCAAACCCCAGACGATGCATACCCGAGTCCAGCTTTAGCCAGACATTGAGCGGGCGCACCAGTTCACTGGTAAGCAGCGCCTCGGCCTGCGCTGCACTCCGCAGCACCACATCCAGGCCCAGCTGCGCAGCAATGGCGTATTCACTGGCCTCGAAGCAACCTTCGAGCAGCAGAATGCGCGCTTGACCATGCATCGCCCGTACCTCTGCGGCCTCCTCTAGGCAAGCCACGGCAAAACCATCGGCGACATCGTGCAGCGCCGTCACCACCTCGCGCACGCCATGCCCGTAGGCATTGGCCTTGACCACCGCGAAGGCCTGACGCCCGGGCGCGCAGCGCTTGGCGGCGGCGTAGTTATGAGCGATGGCGGAAAGGTCGACGATGGCGGCAAGCGGACGCATGACAGAAGGCCTGAACGAAAAACGGGCGCCCATCTTAACCGCTGGGCGCCCGTTTTCATTGATCTGGAGCGTATCCGGGAGCTTCTGCGCCGAGAGCCCCGGATTGCATCCGGGCTACAGAACTCGCCCCTACTACGCCCGGGCTGAGAATCTCATTCGTCTTCGAACTGGTAGCTACCCGGCGCCAGGTTCTCGAAACGAGAATACTTGCCGAGGAAGGCCAGACGCACGGTGCCGATGGGGCCGTTACGCTGCTTGCCGATGATGATCTCGGCCACGCCCTTGTACTCGGTCTCCGGGTGATAGACCTCGTCTCGGTAGACGAACATGATGATGTCGGCGTCCTGCTCGATCGCTCCGGATTCACGCAGGTCCGAGTTCACCGGGCGCTTGTTGGGGCGCTGCTCCAGCGAGCGGTTGAGCTGCGACAGGGCGATGACCGGGCAGTTGAATTCCTTGGCCAGGGCCTTGAGCGAGCGCGAGATCTCGGAAATCTCGTTGACCCGGCTGTCGCCGCTGGAGCCGGGAATCTGCATCAGCTGCAGGTAGTCGACCATGATCAGGCCGATCTCGCCATGCTCGCGCGCCAGGCGCCGCGTACGCGCGCGCATCTCGCTGGGGGAAATGCCCGCCGTATCGTCGATAAACAGCTTGCGGTCGTTGAGCAGGTTGACCGCGCTGGTCAGGCGCGGCCAGTCGTCGTCGTCGAGCTGACCGGCACGCACCTTGGTCTGGTCGATGCGCCCCAGGGACGCCAGCATACGAATCACGATGGATTCCGAGGGCATTTCCAGCGAGTAGACGAGGATCGCCTTGTCGCTGCGCATCAGGGCGTTTTCCACCAGGTTCATGGCGAAAGTGGTCTTACCCATCGACGGACGACCGGCGACGATCACCAGATCGGCCGGCTGCAGGCCGCTGGTCTTGCCATCCAGATCATCGAAGCCGGTGGACAGACCGGTGATCGCGTCACCGTTGTTGAACAGCGTGTCGATGCGGTCAATGGCCTTGACCAGAATGTCGTTGATACCCACCGGCCCACCGGTCTTGGGGCGGTCTTCGGCGATCTGGAAGATCAGGCGCTCCGCTTCGTCGAGAATTTCCTCGCCGGTGCGGCCTTCCGGGGCGTAGGCACTGTCGGCAATCTCGTTGCTGATGCTGATAAGTTTGCGCAGCGTGGCGCGCTCACGAATGATCTGCGCATAGGCCTTGATGTTGGCCACCGACGGCGTGTTCTTCGCCAGCTCGGCGAGATAAGCCAGGCCACCAACCTGCGATAGCTGCCCTTCCTTGTCCAACTGCTCGGACAGGGTCACCACGTCGAAGGGTTCGTTACGCTCGGCCAGCTTGAAGATGGCGCGGAAGATCAGGCGATGGTCATGGCGATAGAAATCGACATCCGACACCCCATCGAGCACGCGCTCCCAGGCATTGTTGTCGAGCATCAGGCCGCCGAGCACTGCCTGTTCCGCCTCGATGGAGTGCGGCGGCACTTTCAGGGCGGCAGTCTGCAGGTCGTATTGCTCGGGAATGCTGATGTCGTTCATAGGCTCGGGGAGAAAATGCTGCGATAGAAAAACAAAGGGCACGGATCGCAGAGCGATACCGTGCCCGATTGTCAGCAGACCTACGCTACAGCGCAAGCCCGCTTGGCGGCTACTTGATTAAGCAGCGACCACAACCACCTTGACGGTGGCTTCGACGTCGGTGTGCAGGTGCACAGCTACGTCGTATTCGCCAACCTGGCGAATGGTGCCGTTCGGCAGACGAACTTCAGCCTTGGCCACTTCAACGCCGGAGGCGGTCAGGGCGTCAGCGATGTCGTGGGTGCCGATGGAACCGAACAGCTTGCCTTCATCGCCAGCGGTGGCGGTGATGGTGACTTCCAGTTCAGCCAGCTGAGCAGCGCGAGATTCAGCGGAAGCTTTCTTCTCGGCAGCAGCTTTTTCCAGCTCGGCGCGACGTGCTTCGAAAGCAGCAACGTTGGCTTCGGTGGCAGCGGTGGCTTTGCCTTGCGGCAGCAGGAAGTTACGGCCGTAACCGGCTTTAACGTTCACTTTGTCGCCCAGGTTGCCCAGATTGGCGATTTTTTCCAGCAGGATGACTTCCATTTGGGTCTTACCTCTTAACTTTTAACCTTCACCGTTCGCAGAGCCCGGGCCGTTCTTGCGCGCCAGGCGACCGCGAAAATCAAACAGACTGTCGACGATGGCCAAGACCACCAGTAACGGATAGATCAGCTGCATGAACAGCAGGAGCGTGATGTACATGCCCACCAGCCAGAAGCGAGCGAGCCCACCCTTCTCCACCAGGCCGTGCACCAGGGCGATCCCGGCGAACAGCAGCGGCACACTGCACAGCGGCGTGAGCATGGCCAACTGCGGCCCCAGATTGGGACCTAGCATCATGCCCGCCAGCAGCAACAGCGCCTGCGGCAGCGACAGTCTCAGCGCGCGAAACTCGCGACCAAAACCGCCAGGGTTGTACAACACGGCCTGCCAGTAACGCCCAAGGATCAGGCTCAGCAAGCTCAGAATCTGCAGCAAGGCTGCCAGCAGTCCGGTCAGCACCGGTGCGATCAGTGCCTCGAGACGCTCGCGTTCACCCACCGACAATTGCTGGTGAGCCCCATCGAACATGGTTGGCAGCAGCTTCTGCAGCTCACCAGCCATGGCCGCGATGGGTTCGCGGAACACTGCCCCAAGGACAAATCCATACACCAGGCCCAGTGCCACACTGCTCAGCAGTATGCGGTTCCAGGTCCAGTTGGCGCGCAACAACAACGCCAACCCCAGCGCGCCGACCAGCACCAGCAAGGTGCGCGGTTCGCCGAAATACCACCAGGCAATCGCCGGTAGCATGGCCCAGGCCAGGATGCCGATGGCATCACTGGCTCCACGCCGCAACAGCACCAGGCTGCCAGCGGCGGCACTCAACCAGAACAACAGCGGCATCGCTGCCGATCCCACCACCACGAGGGTGGCCTGCATACGGCCGCGCATGATGTATTCAGCCAGGGCGCGCATGCGATCTATTCCTTAACTCTTGTCGACTGTCCGGTCTCAGCGGCCGTGGCTGTCGGTGTAGGGCAGCAGGGCCAGGAAGCGGGCGCGCTTGATAGCGGTGGCCAGCTGACGCTGATAACGAGCCTTGGTACCGGTGATACGGCTAGGAACGATCTTGCCGGTTTCCGAGATGTAGGCTTTCAGGGTGTTGAGATCTTTGAAATCGATCTCTTTCACGTCTTCAGCGGTGAAGCGGCAGAATTTACGACGACGGAAGAAACGTGCCATGTGATTGGCTCCTCAATAGATCCGTGGATTACTCGTCAGCGTTGTCGCTGTCGTTGCTGTCGCTGTCATCGCCGTCGTTGGATTCGGCGTTTTCAGGACGTTCACGACGCTCGCGGCGCTCACTGCGGTTTTCTTCGGCCTTCAGCATCTCGGACTGGCCAGTGACGGCCTCGTCGCGACGGATGACCAGGTTACGGATCACGGCGTCGTTGTAGCGGAAGTTGTCTTCCAGCTCGGCCAGGGCCTTACCGGTGCACTCTACGTTGAGCATCACGTAGTGGGCTTTGTGGACGTTGTTGATGGCGTAAGCCAGCTGACGACGGCCCCAGTCTTCCAGGCGGTGAATCTTGCCACCGTCTTCTTCGATCAGCTTGGTGTAACGCTCGACCATGCCGCCGACTTGCTCGCTCTGGTCCGGGTGAACCAGAAAGATGATTTCGTAATGACGCATAAATGCTCCTTACGGGTTGTAGCCTGCCAACTAAGGTGGTCAGGCAAGGAGTGGGTTTTCTCGTGATGAGCTTGCCAGGCGGTAGGCACGAAAAGGCCTGCCGTCACGGCAAGGGGCGCCATTCTAGAGAAGCCCCCTGCCGCACGCAAGACGAATTGGCGATTATTTGAGCAGTCAGCCCTTGCGCTGGGCCTGACGCTGACGCACCGCTTCGAACAGGCAGACCCCAGTAGCAACCGAGACATTGAGGCTGCTGACACTGCCGCCCATGGGCAGCTTGACCAGGTAATCGCAATGCTCGCGGGTCAACCGGCGCATGCCCTTGCCCTCGGCCCCCATGACCAGCACCGTTGGCCCGGTCATGTCCTGCTGATAGACCTCCAGCTCGGCCTCACCGGCCGTACCAACCACCCACAGGCCACGCTGCTGCAACTTCTCCAGACTGCGCGCCAGGTTGGTCACCGCCACCAGCGGAATCACCTCGGCAGCACCGCAGGCCACCTTGCGTACCGTGGCGTTGAGGGTGGCCGATTTGTCCTTGGGCACGATCACCGCCAACGCGCCGGCGGCATCTGCCGTGCGCAGACAAGCCCCCAGGTTGTGCGGGTCGGTCACGCCATCGAGCACCAGCAGCAAAGGCGGGCCTTCGCAGCGATCGAGCAACTCTTCGAGCATCGCCTCGCCCCAGACCTGACTGGGGCTGACATCGGCAACCACACCCTGATGCACACCCTCGACCCAGGCATCCATCTCACGGCGCTCGCACTGCCCCACTTTTACGCGAGACTGCGCAGCCAGCTCCAGCAAGGGCTGCACCCGAGGATCACTGCGACCATCGGCCAGCCAGACCTGCTTCACCCGTTTGGGGTGATGACGCAGCATGGCCTCTACGGCATGTACGCCGTAGATCTTTTCCAGATCACTCATGACTTGGCCTTACGCTTGCGCGGTTTACCGGCAGCTGGCGGGGCACTTTCACCACGCCCGGAACCTTTGCGCGCACCGCCGGCCGGCTTGCTCGCCGACTTGCCGGCAGCACCTTTGCCACTCGCACCCTTGCCAGCCTTGGCGCCAGCCAACAGCGCCTTCTTCACGTCCCGGCTTTTCTGCACGTCGGTATTGCCCATGCCGCTCGGTTTGCCGCCGCGACGCGCATCATCACCCTTGCCGGCCTTGTCCTGGCTCAGCTCGAAGTCGATCTTGCGCTCATCCAGATCGACGCGCATCACCTTGACCTCGACGCTGTCGCCAAGACGGAAGCTGCGGCCGCTGCGCTCGCCGGAGAGGCGATGGTGAACCGGGTCGAAGTGGTAGTAGTCGGCCGGCAGCGCGGTCACATGCACCAGACCCTCGACGTAGATATCGCGCAGCTCGACGAAAATGCCAAAACCGGTCACGGCAGTGATCACACCGGCAAAGGTCTCACCGACACGATCCTGCATGAACTCGCACTTGAGCCAGTTGACCACGTCGCGGGTCGCTTCGTCGGCACGGCGCTCGGTCATCGAGCACTGCTCGCCGAGCTTTTCCAGGGTCGCTTCGTCGTACGGATAGATACGCGCCTTGGGCATGACTGCCGCACCGGCACGCTCCACGTGCTTGGTGTCGCGCTTGGAACGGACCACGCTGCGAATGGCACGGTGCACCAGCAGGTCGGGATAGCGACGGATCGGCGAGGTGAAGTGGGTATACGCCTCGTAATTGAGGCCGAAGTGCCCTTCGTTCTGCGCGCTGTACACCGCCTGACTCAGCGAACGCAGCATCACGGTCTGGATCAGGTGATAGTCCGGGCGCTCGCGGATGCTTTCCAGCAGGCGCTGATAGTCCTTGGGTGACGGACCATCCTTGGATTTGCCACGCTGCAGCGACAACCCCAGCTCACCGAGGAAGGCCTTGAGCTTCTCCAGGCGCTCCGGCGGCGGGCCATCGTGCACGCGATACAGCGACGGGATCTCGTGATCCTGCATGAAGCGCGCGGTGGCCACGTTGGCGGCCAGCATGCACTCCTCGATCAACTTGTGCGCATCGTTGCGCTGGGTCGGGCGGATCTCCGCGATCTTGCGCCCTTCGCCGAAGATGATGCGGGTTTCCTGGGTCTCGAAGTCGATGGCGCCGCGCTCGTGACGAGCGGCGACCAGTACCTGATACAACGCGTAGAGCTGATTGAGGTGCGGCAGGACTTCCTTGTACTCGCTGCGCAGGGACTTACCCTCGCTGCTCTTGGGATCTTCCAGCATCAGGCTGACCTTGTTGTAGGTCAGGCGCGCATGGGAGTGGATCACTGCCTCGTAGAACTTGTAGTCGACCATCTGGCCGCTCTTGGACATGGTCATTTCGCAGACCATGGCCAGGCGATCGACATGCGGGTTGAGCGAGCACAGGCCGTTGGACAGCTCCTCCGGCAGCATCGGTACGACGCGCTCGGGGAAATACACCGAGTTGCCGCGCTCGACCGCCTCGGCATCCAGCGCCGAGCCGACCTTGACGTAGTGCGAGACGTCGGCGATGGCCACGTAGAGTTTCCAGCCACCGGAGAACAACTTCCAGCGGCTGCTGTTCTTCTCGCAGTACACGGCATCGTCGAAGTCGCGGGCGTCTTCACCATCGATGGTGACGAAAGGCAGATGGCGCAGGTCGATGCGCTTCTCCTTGTCCTTCTCCTCCACCTCAGGCTTGAGCTTGCGCGCTTCCTTGACTACCGCCTCGGGCCAAACGTGCGGGATGTCGTAGCTGCGCAGCGCCACGTCGATCTCCATGCCCGGCGCCATGTAGTTGCCGATCACCTCGACAATGTCGCCCTGCGGCTGGAAACGCTGCGTAGGCCAGTGAGTGATCTTGATCTCGACGAACTGGCCGATGCGCGCACCGGCAGTGCGCCCTGGGGTGACCAGCACTTCCTGCTGGATCTTGGGATTGTCGGCGACGACGAAGCCGATGCCGTTCTCTTCGTAGTACCGGCCGACGATGCTCTCGTGCGCGCGCTCGATCACCTCGACGATGCCGCCTTCACGACGGCCACGGCGATCGAAACCTGCCACCCGCACCAACGCCCGATCACGATCGAACACCAGGCGCATCTGCGCCGGGCTGAGGAACAGGTCGTCACTGCCGTCATCCGGCACGAGGAAGCCGAAGCCATCACGATGGCCACTGATGCGACCGCAGATCAGGTCGAGCTTGTCCACCGGGGCATAGGTGCCACGACGGGTATAGATGAGCTGACCGTCGCGCTCCATGGCGCGCAGTCGGCGTCGCAGTGCCTCGAGCTGATCGTCGGTATGCAAACCGAACTCTTCGACCAGTTGTTCACGACTGGCAGGCGCGCCGCGCTCGGCCAGATGCGAAAGGATCAGCTCACGGCTGGGGATGGGGTTGTCGTATTTTTCCGCCTCGCGGGCGGCCTCGGGATCGAGGGATTGCCAATCGGCCATGTAAGGAGGATTACCTGTGCTTATCTATAGAGGTGTATGCCATCTGCCTATTGAAGCGCGAAAACGTCATTCAAGGCAGCTTTTCCGGCGACAATAATTTTTTTGGGGTCAGGGGTTTACAAGGTAAATGCCCGCCCGTATAGTTCGCGCCCACAGCGTCGAGCAGACGTTGTAACACGAAGCAGATGATGATTCATCGGTTTCTGTGCCCAGGTGGCGGAATTGGTAGACGCGCTGGTTTCAGGTATCAGTGACTTAACGGTCGTGGAAGTTCGAGTCTTCTCCTGGGCACCAAATTTCGTGAAGTGGCTTGATAACCCACTTTACAAATAAACGGATGCAACGCTCCGTGTCGGCAACGACGAACATTGCTGCAGTGCCCAGGTGGCGGAATTGGTAGACGCGCTGGTTTCAGGTATCAGTGACTTAACGGTCGTGGAAGTTCGAGTCTTCTCCTGGGCACCAAATTTCAAAAAACCGAGCCAATGGCTCGGTTTTTTATTGCCCACGAAAAAGCGCGCCACCTCGCAAGGTGCGCCGCTGCGCGCACCCGCCAAGACCTTAGAGCAGCGAGGTGCGCACAGCCCCCCTACACTTTGAACTGCCCCAGACTGGCCTTGAGCTGCGCTGCCAACTCATCCAGCGCTCGCGCGTTACCCGCAATCGCCGCCACCGCCTCGGCCGCACGCTGCGCTTCGGCATGGATGGTCTCGACACGCCCGCGTACCGCTCCAGCTCCTTGCGCCTGGTGTGCCGCTGCCTGAGTCGCTGCATTGATGGCGCCATGCACTTCATCCACCGACTGCTGCACCGACTGCTGCAGACGCGCACTGTCACGCAGCACCTGCAGACCTTCACTACCTTGCGCGCCCGCCTGGGCGATGGCGGTGACCGCCTCCTGCGCGCCCCGCTGCAGGGCAGCGATATGGGTCTGGATATCGCCGGTTGACTGCTGAGTCTTGCTCGCCAGCGCCCGCACCTCGTCAGCCACCACAGCAAACCCACGACCACTCTCGCCAGCGCGTGCCGCCTCGATGGCGGCATTGAGCGCCAGCAGGTTGGTCTGCTCGGCGATGGACTGAATCACCGTCAGCACCACCTCGATCTGCTCGCTCTGCTTGGCCAGGCGCTCGATCACCGCCGAACCATCGGCCACCCGCGCCACCAAGCCCTCGATCAGCGTGGACAGACGCTGAGCGATAGCCGCGTTCTCGTGCGCCGCCTGGCGGATGGTGTCGACGCGCTGCAACGCGTCCTGCATGGCCTGGCTTTCCGCCTGCGCCTCGTCGGCCATTTGCTCCAACGCCTGCAGGCTGCCCGCCACCTCATCGC